>JAEULF010000029.1 GCA_016793965.1 Alphaproteobacteria bacterium
CGTGCTCGTCATGCTGGCGGTGGCGCTGGTCGCCTTCGCCATGTTCCGCCATGTGGGCGACCCGGTCGCCAGCCTGGTCGGCCAGGACACGCCGCCCGAGGTCCGCGCGCAGATGCGCCGCGATCTCGGCCTCGAGGACCCCGTCGTCATGCAGTTCGCCGCCTATGTCGGGCGCGCGGTGCGCGGCGAGTTCGGAATCTCCTATCGCGAGGGGCGCAAGGTCTCATCGCTGATCGCCGAGAAGCTGCCGGCAACCATCGAGCTCTCGATCGTGGCCGCCCTGTTCGCGCTCGGCGCCGGCATCCCGATGGGCGTCTACTCTGGGCTTCGCCCGCGCAGCGCGCTGGCACGCCTCTTCCAGATCGTCTCGCTGGTCGGCATCTCGCTGCCGACCTTCCTGATCGGCATCATCTTGATCCTGGTCTTCGGCGTGCTGCTCAAATGGCTGCCGACCTTCGGGCGCGGCGATGTCACCGCGCTCGGTTGGTGGTCCACCGGCTTCCTCTCCTGGAGCGGGATCAAGGCGGTGATCCTGCCTGCCGTCACGCTCGGCCTCTTCCAGATGACCTTGATCATGCGGCTGGTGCGCGCGGAGATGCTGGAGGTGCTGCGCGCCGACTTCGTCAAGTTCGCGCGCGCGCGGGGGCTGACCGACCGCGCCGTGCATTTCGGCCACGCGCTCAGGAGCACGCTGGTCCCGGTCATCACCGTGACCGGGCTGCAGCTCGGCGCGATCATCGCCTTCGCCATCATCACCGAAACGGTGTTCCAATGGCCCGGGCTCGGCTTCATGTTCCTGCAATCGGTGCAGCGAGCGGACATCCCGGTCATGTCGACCTATCTCGTGCTGATCGGGCTGCTGTTCGTGCTGATCAACCTGGTGGTCGACCTGCTCTACTTCGCGGTCGATCCGCGCATCCGCCTCGACCGGCCGGCGCGGGGGTGACGATGGCCGTTCCGCCGGACGCCCCGCCGATGCCCGCCGCAGCGCCGCGCGGCCTGCTCGAGCGCTGGGCGGACAGCGATGTCTGGCACAGCTTCACGCAATCCTGGCTGACCATGGCTGCAGCGGCGGTGACGGCTCTCCTCGTCATCGGCGCAGCGCTGGCCCCCCTTGTCGCGCCGCACGACCCGTTCGACCTGGCGAGCCTCAGCGTGCTCGACAGCGAGGTGCCGCCGGCCTGGGAGAAGGACGGCCAGGCGCGCTTCCTGCTCGGCACCGACAACCAGGGACGCGACATGCTCTCGGCCATCCTCTACGGCATGCGCATCTCGCTCTTCGTCGGCGTCTGCTCGGTCCTGCTTGCGCTCGCGCTCGGCACGGCGCTCGGCCTCGTCAGCGGCTATGTCGGCGGCGCCCTCGACGCCTTCATCATGCGCGTCGCCGACGTGCAGCTCTCCTTCCCCGCCATCCTGATCGCGCTCCTGATCGACGGCGTGGTGCGCGGCCTGCTCGGCCAGGAGCACGGCGCGCGCACGGCCATGTTGGTGCTCGTCGCCTCCATCGGCCTGTCCTTCTGGGTGCAGTACGCGCGGACCGTGCGCGGCATGACCCTGGTGGAGCGCAACAAGGAGTACGTGCAGGCGGCGCGCATCATCGGCCTGCCGCCGATCCTCATCATGGTGCGCCACGTGCTGCCGAACGTGGTCGGTCCGGTGCTGGTGATCGCCACCATCAACCTGGCGATCGCGGTGATCACCGAGGCGACGCTCTCCTTCCTCGGCGTCGGCATGCCGCCGACCGAGCCCTCCCTCGGCACGCTGATCAACAACGGCTACCGCTTCCTGTTCTCCGGCTCGTGGTGGATGACCATCTTCCCCGGTGCCGCGCTCGCCCTCCTCGTCCTCGCGGTCAACCTGCTGGGCGATTGGCTGCGCGACGCGCTGAACCCGAAGCTGCGCTGACGCATGGCAGGCGGCGCCCCGCTCCTGGAAGTCCGGGACCTCCGCGTCGAGTTCCCGACGCGCCGAGGCACCCTGGTCGCCGTCGACGGCGTGTCGCTCTCGATCGCGCCCGGCGAGGTGCTCGGCGTCGTCGGCGAGTCGGGCGCCGGCAAGTCGCTGACCGGCGCGGCGGTGATCGGGCTGATCGAGCCGCCCGGCCGAATCGCCGGCGGCCAGGTCCTGCTCGCCGGGCGGCGCATCGACGACCTGCCGGCCGAGGCGATGCGGCGCGTGCGCGGCAAGGAGATCGGCGCGATCTTCCAGGATCCGCTGACCAGCCTCGACCCGCTGTTCACGGTCGGCGACCAGATCGTCGAGACCATCCGCACCCATCTTCCGGTCGGGGATGCCGAGGCGCGGCGCATGGCGGTCGATTGGCTGAAGGCGGTCGGCATCCCCTCGCCCGAGGCGCGTGCCGCCCAGTACCCGCACCATTTCTCCGGCGGCATGCGCCAGCGCGTGGTCATCGCGCTCGCCCTCTGCGCCAACCCGAAGCTGGTGATCGCCGACGAGCCGACGACGGCGCTCGACGTGTCGATCCAGGCTCAGATCATCGCGCTCCTCAAGCGCATCTGCCGGGAGCACGGCACGGCGGTGATGCTGGTGACGCACGACATGGGCGTGATCGCCGAGACGGCCGACCGCGTCGCCGTCATGTATGCCGGGCGCATCGCCGAGATCGGCCCGGTCGCCGACGTCATCAAGCGGCCGCGCCACCCCTACACGGTCGGGCTGATGGGAGCGATCCCGTCGAGCACGCGCCGGCTGGAGCGGCTCACGCAGATCGACGGGGCGATGCCGCGGCTGAACGCCATCCCGCCCGGCTGCGCCTTCGCACCGCGCTGCCCGGAGGCGGTCGAGCGCTGCCGCCGCGACCGCCCCGGGCCGGCAGAGATCGCCCGCCTGGATGGCGTGCCGCACGCTGCCGCCTGCTGGGTGCATGCGCCGCCTGCCGGAGCGGCGGCATGACGCCCCCCCTGGTCGAGGCGACCGGCCTCGCTCGCTGGTTCGACGTGACGCCGTCGCTCTGGGCGCGGTTGGCGGGGGAGCACCGCCTGCTCAAGGCGGTCGACGGCGTCGATTTCGCGATCCGCCGGGGCGAGACCTTCGCGCTCGTCGGCGAATCCGGCTGCGGCAAGTCGACCGTGGCACGGCTCGCCGTCGGCCTCTACGCGCCCACGAAGGGCTCGATCCATTTCGACGGCCAAGACCTGTCGCTGCTCAAGGACCGCCGCCGCAGCCGGGCGCTGCGCCGTCGCCTGCAGATGATCTTCCAGGACCCCTATGCGAGCCTGAACCCGCGCTGGCGCGTCGCCGACATCGTCGCCGAGCCGATCCGCGCGCATGGCCTGCTCGCCGGCCGCCGGGCGATCGCCGACCGAGTCGGCGAGCTGCTCACCCAGGTCGGGCTGGCGGCGAGCGACGGCGCCCGCTTCCCGCACGAGTTCTCCGGCGGCCAGCGCCAGCGCATCTCGATCGCGCGGGCGCTCGCCGGCGCGCCGGAGTTCCTGGTCTGCGACGAGCCGACCTCCGCCCTCGACGTCTCCGTCCAGGCGCAGATCCTCAACCTGATGAAGGACCTGCAGCGCTCGCTCGGCCTCACCTACCTGTTCATCTCGCACAACCTCGCCGTGGTCTTCCATATGGCCGACCGGGTCGGCGTCATGTATCTCGGCCGCCTCGTCGAGGTCGCCGACGTTGATCGGCTGTTCCGGGCGCCGCTGCATCCCTACACGCGGCTGCT
Organism: Alphaproteobacteria bacterium; assembly: GCA_016793965.1. Classification (GTDB taxonomy): domain Bacteria; phylum Pseudomonadota; class Alphaproteobacteria; order JAEULF01; family JAEULF01; genus JAEULF01. The sequence goes on from JAEULF010000029.1 coordinate 3,689, forward strand.
GCTCGACACGATTCCCGACCTGTCGATGTCCGGCAAGCCGCGCGGCCCCGTCGCCGGCGAGGTGCCGAGCCCGATCGCGCCGCCGCCAGGTTGCGCCTTCCACCCGCGCTGCCCGCTGGCGCAGGATCGCTGCCGGCGCGAGGCGCCGCTCGCCCGTCCCCGCGCCGACGGCGGCGGCACCGTCGCCTGCCACGCGGTGGAGGAAGGGCGGGCTTAGGCGGCCGTGCTAAGATGCGCCGCGAATCGCCCGGAGCCTCGCCATGCCCACGCCCTTCGACCTCGCCGGCAAGCGCGTCTTCGTCGCCGGCCATCGCGGCATGGTCGGCAGCGCGCTCGTCCGCCGGCTCGCGTCGGAGCGCTGCACGATCCTCACCGCAGGCCGCGACGAGGCGGATCTGCGCCGGCAGGACGAGGCCGAGCGCCTGCTGCAATCCCTGCGCCCGGAGGTCGTCATCGTCGCGGCGGCGACCGTCGGCGGCATCCTCGACAACGCCTCGCGTCCGGCGACCTTTCTCTACGACAACCTGATGATCGAGGCGAACCTGATCGAGGGGGCGCGGCGCGTCCGGGTCGAGAAGCTGCTGTTCTTGGGCTCGACCTGCATCTTCCCGCGCGAAGCGCCGCAGCCATTGAAGGAGGAGTCGCTGCTGACCGGCCCGCTCGAGAAGACCAACGAATGGTACGCGATCGCCAAGATCGCGGGCATCAAGCTGTGCGACGCCTACCGCCGCCAGCACGGCTGCGACTTCATCTCGGCGCAGCCGACCAACCTCTACGGGCCGAACGACAACTACGACCGCGAGAAGAGCCACGTCCTGGCGGCGCTCCTGCGCAAGGTGCACGAGGCCAAGGTCGCCGGCGCCGACACGGTCACGCTCTGGGGCTCCGGCACGCCGTTGCGCGAGTTCCTGCATGCGGACGACCTGGCCGACGCGCTGGTCTTCCTGCTGCGCACCTTCTCGGACGAGGGCTTCGTCAACGTCGGCAGCGGCGACGAGCTGTCGATCCTCGACCTCGCGCGCCTGATCGGCTCCGTGGTCGGCTGGCAGGGCCGCTTCCTGCTCGATCCCGCGAAGCCGGACGGCACGCCGCGCAAGGCTGTCGACTCGTCCAAGCTCGCTGCGCTCGGATGGCGCCGCAAGATCCCGCTCAAGGACGGCATCGCCCAGGCCTATGCCTGGTTCCTCGCCCATGC
>JAEULF010000051.1 GCA_016793965.1 Alphaproteobacteria bacterium
TGCCGTCGGCCTGCACGGTGTCGAACAGGCGCGGCGTCGCCGCCTTGCAATAGCCGCAATTGTAGTCGGAGAACTCCACCACGGTCACGTCGGCGTCGGCGGGACCGAAGCTCGGCACGTCGCCGTCGCGCGCCAAGTCGCCGACGATGCCGGCGAGCGCGTCGCTGCGCTTCTTGTCCTCCGCCGCCTGCTCGCGCTTGTGCGCCTCCTCCAGCGCGCGCATGACGATCTCGGGGTTGCTCTTGATATAGCTCTCGATGAGCTGCTCGACGGCCTTGCGCTGCGCCGGCGTCAGCGCCTCCTCCGCGCGCGCCGCCGGTGCAGCGAGCAGCGCGCAGGCGAGAGCCGTGGCGGCCACGGCCGCGCGCATGGCATGGCGCGGGGCGTCGCGCCGCGAACGATCGATCTTCAGCATGGTCGCCTGCCCCCTTGCAGCGCCGTCCGAGCCCGGCGTCCCAGCCCCTACCCCGCGGCGCGCGGCGCGGTCAACCGGCAGCGTCCGGCCCGACGCCGGATCGCGCGATCGTGATGGCCCCGATCGGCGCGGCGCTCAGCGCAGGCCGCAAGGGCGCAGCGGCCGGTCGTCGCGCTGGGCGACCTTGATCGCTTCGACGATGTCCTGCGCCCGGTTCCAGCCCGGCGAGCCGCGCGGCAGCAGGCGGAGCGCGATGTTCGCCTTGCCGATCGCCTCGAGCTTGCAGCCGGCGAGCACCTCGTACTCCGCGAGCGCAAGCTGCCCGAGCCCGGTCTGGTCCTGCCGCCCCGTCGCCTCGCCGAGCTTGACGTAGACGATGCCGAGCAGGCGCCAGGCGCTGCCGTTCTCGCGGTCGATGCGGACGGATTCCTCGAGATGCGCCGCCGCCTCCTGCAGCCGCTCCGCGCCGCCCAGCGCGTCGAGCGGAGCCGCCAGCGCGTAGCGCAGCAGCGCCGATCCCGGCATGAGCGCCACCGCCTTGCGGTAGCTCGTCACCGATTCCTGGATGCGCTGGCTGTTGTAGAGGATCTCGCCGCGGATCTCGTGGAAGAACGGGTCGTTGGGCCGCTCGGCGATGAGCCCGTCGATGCCGGCGAGCGCGCGGGCGAACTCCGCCTGGCGGAAATAGGCGATCGCCCGGGCGTAGCGGCCGGCGATCGTGGCGTCGCGCTCGGGGTAGCGGCGCAGCGCGGCGACAGGCGATTCCAGGTAGGCGACGAGCTTCGCGCGCATCCGCTCCTGCGCCTCGATGTGGACCGGCAGGTCGCGCTTGCCTGAGTAGGGCGACCGCTCCATGTGCGCGCGCACGGATTCGATGCGCTCGCGGGTGATCGGGTGCGTGCGGACGTAGGGGTCCTGGTTGTTGGAGAGCAGGAGCTCCTGGCCCGACAGGATCGAGAGGAAATCGGCCAGGCCGCGGCTCGATTGGCCGGTCAGCTCGAGATAGCGGACGCCGGCCTGGTCGGCCTGGGATTCCTGCGACCGGCTGAAGGCGAGCACGCCGCGGATGACGGAGCCCTGGCTGCCGGCCATGACGGCGGTGCCGACGTCGCCGCGCCCGGTCGCCACGCCGGCGGCGATGCCGACCAGCGTCGTGGCGATCTGCTTCCAGAAGGCGGCGTCGAGCTCGTCGCGCATGCGCACGAGATGGCCGCCGGAGATGTGGCCGATCTCGTGCGCCATGACGCCGATCAGCTGGTTCGGGCTGTCCACGCGCTTGAGCAGCCCGGTGTGCAGGAACATGTTCTGGCCGCCGGCGACGAAGGCGTTCAGCGAATCGTCCTGGATCAGGTAGAAGGTGACCGCCAGGGGATCGAGGCCGGCGGCCTGCAAGAGAGGCGTTGCGAAGGCGCGGATCGTGTGTTCGATTTCGGCGTCGCGGATCATCCGGATGCCCTGGGCCTCGGCCGCAGCGGGGCCGAGCACGCTAGCGGCGGCCAATCCGGCCGCCACGGCCGTCCGAGCGAGCGCGCGACGGCACTGCCGAAGACAGGCGGACAGCGCCTGCTGCAAGGAAGCCGCGCCTGGGACGGCGCCAGGGGAGGAGACGGCAGGGATCATGGCAGCCACCATAGGGGCTGGCGCAAGGCGCCGTCCATGTGCCCGTCGTTCATGTCGCCCTCGCGTGCGCCAGCCCGCCGGGCTGCCGTGGCCTTCGCCGAGGCGCTCGGCCGCCCTCGCCCTCGTCCTGGCGCTCGCGACCGGCGCGTGCGGCGGCGGCGGCGGCAGCAGCGGCCCCTTCTCCGGCGCGGTCGTCGCCGACGACCCGCTCGCCGTCCAGGTCGGGCGCGACGTGCTGCTGCGCGGCGGCAGCGCCGCCGACGCGGCCGTCGCCACGGCGCTGATGCTGTCGGTCACTTTGCCCTCGATGGCGACCATCGGCGGCGGCGGCGTCTGCCTGCTGCGCGAGGCCAAGGGCGGCCGGGTGGAGGCGCTGGAGTTCTACGCCGGACCGACGAGCAATCCCCCCTCCGCCCGGGCCGACCGGCCGTCAGCCGTGCCTTTCATGCTGCGCGGCCTGTTCGCCCTGCATGCCCGCGGCGGGCGCCTGCCCTTCGGCGAGCTCATCCTGCCGGCCGAAAGCTTCGCGCGCGAGGGCTTCCCGCTGTCGCGCCAGCTCGCCGAGCACATGCGCGTGGCCTCGCGCCTCGTGCTCGGCGACGGCGAGGCGCGCAAGCTGACGACGCGGGCGGACGGCCAGCTCATGGAGCCGGGCGAGGTCATGCGCAACGTCGAGCTGGCGGCGCTGCTGAGCCATGTCCGGCTGCGCGGCGTCGGCGAGCTCTATGC
>JAEULF010000062.1 GCA_016793965.1 Alphaproteobacteria bacterium
CTTCACCAAGGAGCGGCTGGAGGCCTTCCCGAACGTCGACGGCGTCGCCGCCTTCGTGCACGCGACCGGCTGCGGCATGGCGAGCTCGGGCGACGGCTACGAGAACCTGCAGCGCACCCTCTGGGGCTATGCCAGCCACCCCAATTTCGCCGGCATCGTCATGATCGGGCTCGGCTGCGAGGTCGCGCAGATCGAGTACCTGAAGGACGTCTACGGCATCAAGGACGGGCCGCTCTTCCGCGTCTACAACATCCAGGACGTCGGCGGCACGCGGAAATCGGTCGAGCGCGGCATCGAGATCGTCAAGGAGATGCTCCCCGTCGCCAACCAGGCGCGCCGCCAGACGCTGCCGGCCAGCCACATCGCCGTCGGGCTGCAATGCGGCGGCTCGGACGGCTACTCCGGCATCACGGCGAACCCGGCCCTGGGCGCCGCCTCCGACCTGCTGGTGCGGCACGGCGGCACGGCCGTGCTGTCGGAGACGCCGGAGATCTACGGGGCCGAGCACCTCTTGACCCGCCGCGCGGTGTCGCGGGAGATCGGCGAGAAGCTGATCGCGCGCATCAAGTGGTGGGAGGACTACTGCGCGCGCAACGCCGGCGAGATGAACAACAACCCGTCGCCCGGCAACAAGAAGGGCGGGCTGACCACCATCCTGGAGAAGTCGCTCGGCGCCGCCGCCAAGGGCGGCACGACCAACCTCGTCGAGGTCTACAAGTACGCCGAGCCGATCAAGGCCAAGGGCTTCGTGTTCATGGACACGCCGGGCTTCGACCCCTGCTCGGCCACCGGGCAGATCGCCGGCGGCTGCAACATCGTCTGCTTCACGACGGGGCGCGGCTCGGCCTTCGGGGCGAAGCCCTCGCCCTCGATCAAGCTGGCGACGAACACGGCCATGTACCGCCGCATGGAGGAGGACATGGACATCAACTGCGGCACCATCGTCGACGGCGGCGCCAGCGTGCAGGAGATGGGCGAGGTGATCTTCAAGCGCATCCTCGAGGTCGCCTCGGGCAGCAAGTCGAAGAGCGAGGCGCTCGGCTACGGCGACCACGAGTTCGTCCCCTGGCAGATCGGCGCCACGATGTGAGGGCCGAGCATCGGAGGCGGGGCCTGGCGGCGAGGGAAGCGCGACCTATCGTTGCTCGCTCCCGTCGGTCCCGCTCTCGCGCGGATGGCTGGAAAACCAGGGACGGCGTTTGCCCCTGATACAGAATTGTACTAGAGTGCGCCATGCGCAGCGAGGAGCTGATCCGCCGCCGGTGCGGCTTGCTCGCAGGACAGGCGCGCGCTTCGATGTCGTCAGGGCGCGCGGCAAGGGAAGCCCTCAGATGCTGGTCTGGAACGGCGTCGCTCGGCCCGTGCCCATGCGCAAGGGGCGTGACCTCGCGACGGGAAGCCTGCGCTCCGTCCTCGGCGCTTTCGGGCTCTCGGAGCCCGATCTGCGATAGGCGGCGCATGTTCACCGCCTACCCGGCCATCTTCGCGCGCGACCGGAGCGGCACGATCCTCGTGCGCTTCCCCGACTTCGACGATGCGACCACCGAGGCCACGGACGACGCAGAAGCGTTCGCCCTGGCGGTCGACTGCCTGGACGAGACGATCGCCTATCGCATCGCCTCCCGGCTCGCCTTGCCGCGCGCGTCGCAACCGCGGCGCGGCCAGCGGCTCGTGCCCGTGCCGGCGCTGACGGCCGCCAAGGCGGCCCTGTGGGAGAGCATGCGGCAATCCGGCGCCACGATCTCCGACCTGGCGCGCCGCCTGGGCATCCAGACGATCCAAGTGCGCAGGCTGCTCGATCCGCGCCATCGCTCGCGCATCGACATGCTCGAGGCGGCGATGGCAGCGCTCGGCCGCCGCATGGTGATCGGCGCGGAGCCGACGCTGCACGCCGCCGAATAGGACCCGCCCCATGCTTGACCTCGACGCCGTCGAGCGGCGCCTGATCGAGCGCGCCCAGGCGCGCACCGACTTCGACGCCCAGATCGCCGGCCTGTGCCAGGACCTGCGCGCCGGCGGCATGGCGCTGGCGCGCGGCTACATGGCGACGCGCATCCTGCACCCGAGCTACCGGGCCGTCGCCTATGTCTGGCGGCCGGAAGAGGGCGCCTCGGTCGACCGCCTGGGATACGACTCCGCGGATTCCGGCGCGTGGGAGCGCAGCCCGTTCAAGTGGATGATCGATCGGCGCCTGGGCGAGCGCCGCTTCGACCTGGTCGACGGCCCCGACCGCGACGCCTTCCCGGTGCTCGCGGACATGCGGGCGCTCGGCCTCACCGACTACCTCGCCTTCGTCGTGCCCTACGGCGCGACGGAGAACTGGGAGAGCCTGCGCGGCAACGGCATGACCTCGACCTGGGGCTGCGACCGGCCGGGCGGCTTCGCCGCGGCGGAGATCGCGGCGTTGCGGCGGCTGCAGGCGCCGCTCGCGCTGGCGCTGCGCGCCGGCGTGCAGGAGATGATCGCGCGCAACGTGGTCTCGACCTATCTCGGGCGCGACGCCGGGCAGCGCGTGCTCTCGGGCGCCATCCGGCGCGGCCATGCCGAGCGGATCGACGCGGTGATCTGGTACTCCGACCTCCGCCGCTCGACGCCGCTCGCCGAGAGCATGGCGCCGGAGGATTTCCTGGCGCTGCTCAACGACTCGTTCGACTGCGCCGCCGGCGCCGTGCTCGACCAGGGCGGCGAGGTGCTGCGCTTCATCGGCGACGCGGTGCTCGCCATCTTCCCGCTGCGCGACTGCAACTCGTCAGCCGAGGCCTGCGAGCGGGCGCTGGCCGCCGCCGCCGAGGCGCGCTCCCGCCTCGCCGCGCTCAACGCGCAGCGCACCGCCGCCGGCCTGGCACCGCTCGACTTCGGCATCGGCCTGCATCTGGGCCAGGTGCTGTTCGGCAACATCGGCGTCGCCGAGCGGCTGGAGTTCACGGTGGTCGGCCCGGCCGCAAACGCCGGCGCGCGCATCGAGGCGCTCGGCAAGGCGATGGGCGCTCCGGTCGTCGTCTCCGGCGACTTCGCCGCGGCGCTGCCCGGCCGCGACTGGCGCGACCTCGGCCGGCATGGGCTGCGCGGCGTCGGCACCGCGATGCAGATCCTGGCGCCCGTGGCGTGACGGTCTCGAATGCCCTACCCCGACCCTCCCCATCGCTGCGCGACGGGGAGGGTCGGGGCGGGGCAGCTACGCCTTCACCCGCTGCCCCGCCGGATCGTAGAACGGCTTCAGTGACGCCGCTGCCGCGAAGCGCTCGCCGGCGATCTCGATCTCGAACGTGGAGCCGGCGACGAGGTCAGGCGTGACGCCGCCCGCGTGCTCGACGTAGCCCATGCCGACGGCGCTCCCCAGCGCATAGCCATAGGCGCCGGAGCAGATGCGCCCGGCGCGCTTGCCGTCGCGCCAGATCGGCTCGTCATGGATCAGCAGCGGCTGCTCGTCCGCGAGCTTGAAGGAGACCAGGCGGCGCGTCAGCGGCGCCGGCTTGGCCTTGGCCAGCGCCTCGCGGCCGATGAAGCCGCCCTTCTTGTCGAGCTTGACGCAGAATCCCAGGCCGGACTGCCAGGGCGTGTCCTCCGGCCCGATGTCGTGGCCCCAGTGGCGATAGGCCTTCTCCGAGCGCAGCGTGTTGAGCGCGTGGTAGCCGCAGTGGGCGAGGCCCAGATCGCGCCCCGCATCGACCAGCGCGTCATAGACGCCGCGCGCGAACTCCGTGGGGACATAGAGCTCCCAGCCGAGCTCGCCGACATAGGAGATGCGGGTGGCGCGGACCAGCGCCATGGCCAGCTCGATCTCCCGCGACGTGCCGAAGGGGAAGCCGGCATTCGACAGGTCGTCGGGCGACAGCCGCTGCAGCAGGTCGCGCGCGCGCGGCCCCTGCAGGTTGATCGTCGCATAGGCCGAGGTGACGTCGGTCAGCACGGCATGCGCGTCGGCCGGGATGCGGTCCTTCGCCCAGTGGAAGTCGCGCCGCTGCGTCGCCGCCGCGGTGACGATCATGTAGGCGTCCTCGGCGAGCCGCGTCACCGTCAGGTCGGCCTCGATGCCGCCGTGCTCGTTGAGCCATTGCGTGTAGACCACCCGGCCCGGTGCCACGGCCACGTCGTTGCAGCAGAGCCGGCCCATGACGGATTCGGCGTCGCGCCCCTGCAGCAGGAACTTGCCGAAGGAGGACTGGTCGAACAGGCCGACGCGCTCGCGCACCGCCATGTGCTCGGCCTGGGCGTGCGGGAACCAGTTCTGGCGGAACCAGGAGTAGCCGTACTCCGGCTTCACGCCCTTCGGCGCGAACCAGTTCGCGCGCTCCCAGCCCGCCGTCTCGCCGAAGCAGGCGCCGGCCGCCGCCATGCGCTCGTGCAGCGGCGAGGTGCGCACGGGGCGCGACGTGACGGGCTGGCGGTGCGGCCAGTGCATGGCGTAGAGCAGGCCCAGGCTCTCCGACACACGGTCCTTCAAGTAGCGGCGGTTCCTCTGGAACGGCGCCATGCGGCGGATGTCGACGTCCCACAGGTCCATCGGCGCGCGGCGGTCGACGATCCAATCGGCGATCACCTTGCCCGCCCCGCCGGCCGATTGGATGCCGATCGAGTTGAAGCCGGCGGCGACGAACAGGTCCTTCATGTCAGGCGCCTCGCCGACGAGGTAGCGCACGTCCGGGGTGAAGCTCTCCGGCCCGTTGAAGAACTTGCGCATGCCCGTCTTCTGCAGGACGGGGATGCGCTCCATCGCGCGCTCGAGCACCGGGGTGAAGTGGTCGATGTCCTCCGGCAGCTCGCCGAAGGCGAAGTCCTCGGCGATGCGCTCCATGCCGATCGGCTTGGCGTTCGGCTCGAAGCAGCCGACCAGCAGCTTGCCCGCGTCCTCCTTGACGTAGACGCAGTTGTCCGGGTCGCGCAGCACCGGCGTCTGCGGCGACAGGCCGGGGATCGCCTCGGTGACGACGTAGAAGTGCTCGCAGGCATGCAGCGGCACGCTGACGCCGGCGGCGGCGGCCAGGTCGCGCGTCCACAGCCCGGCGGCGAGCACGACGGTCTTCGCGCGCACCTCGCCTGATCCCGTGGCGACGCCGACGGCGCGGCCGCCCTCCGCCAGGATGCGCGTCACCTTGACGCCCTCGACGATCTTGGCCCCGCCGTTCCTGGCGCCCTTGGCCAGCGCCTGGGTCGTGTCGATCGGGTTGGTCTGGCCGTCGGAGGGCAGCACCACCCCGCCCTTGATGCCCTTCATGTTGAGCAGCGGCCACATCTTCTGGATCTCGGCCGGGCCGACGATGTGCGCCTCCAGCCCGAAGGAACCGGCCATCGACGCCCCGCGCTTCAGCTCGTGCAGGCGCTCGTCGTTGTCGGTGATGGCGACCGAGCCGCGCTGCAGGAAGCCCGTCGCCTGCCCCGTCTCCGCTTCCAGCCCCTTGTAGAGCTGCGCCGTGTACTGGGCGAGCCGCGTCAGGTTCAAGGTCGCGCGCAGCTGCCCGACCAGCCCGGCCGCGTGCCAGGTCGTGCCGCAGGTGAGCTGCTTCCTCTCCAGCAGCAGCACGTCGCGCACGCCGCGCTTGGTCAGGTGATAGGCGATCGAGACGCCGACGATGCCGCCGCCGACGATGACGACGTCGGCGCGGTCGGGAAGCGGAGCGGTCATGGACGAGGATCCCCCGGGACGCTGGAGCGGAGCCCCATGAAAAACCCGCAGGAATTTTCACGCCAGGGGAAAATGCGCCGCCCGCGCCCGTTGACGCCTGCCGGGGCTTGCCCCAGAAAGGC
>JAEULF010000084.1 GCA_016793965.1 Alphaproteobacteria bacterium
TGGTGTAGAAGTAGCGGACCTCGCGCTTCTCGGGGTCGTTCTGCGCCTGGAACTTGGCGATGCGCGTGAAGATCGAGTCCCAGAACTCGTGCTCGTTGTCGATATAGGCCGACGGCATCGACTTCAGCGCCGCCATCTGCAGGGAGGTGTTGTAGCCGCGCTCGTCGCGGAAGCCCTGGCTGCGCTTGCCGTCGTCGCGCACCAGCTTCTTGCGCGCGAACTCGACGTTGAAGATGCCCTGCTTGGCATAGGAGTTGTTCACCGCGCCGGGCGCGATGGCGTTCTTCTTGGTGATGTTGCGGGCCTGGTCCTTCGCCAGGGTGATCTCGGCGAGGTCGAGCTGCATCAGGTCGACCTGCTTGGACTTGAGCGCGGCCTCCATCTGCTCCGGCGCGATGTGGTCGGCGAACATGCGGATGTAGAGCGCCTTCGCCGCCGTGTCGTCGCCGCCGATGATCGCCTCGAAGTCCGCTTGGTTGAACGGCTTCTCCTGCACGGCCTGCACGCGGTCGAGGCCGGTGCCCTTCGCGGCCGAGGCGGCGGCCTCCTCCTCCGGCGAGAACAGGTGGGCAAGGATGGTCTCGGCCTGCTTGAGCGTCTTGCGGTCGCCGAAGCGCACCATCAGGTCCATCACGCTCTCGCCGACGACGTTCTTCTGCTCGGCGAAGAACTGGTGCACGGTCTTTCGGTCGTCGAGCGTGTCGGACTTCGCGCGCTCCTCGATCGTCATGCCCTTCGTCTTCTCGTCGGCCCCGGTCTGCTTGGCCTGGCGCTTGGCGGCGCGGGCCATGGCGTCCATGCAGGCGACGACGCGCGCCGACTTCGAGCCCTCGAACGCCAGCAGGTAGTGCAGCAGCGTGTTGTCGTACTTGTCGCGCTGCTGGAGCAGCAGGTGCGAGATCTTCGCGAAGAAGTACTCGAAGTAGCCGCGCTCCTCGATCTTGTTCTGCACCGTCGCGTAGGCGTGGCCGGCCAGCATGTAGACGAGGATCAGCTCGTCGAGCGAGTGCGGCGTCGACTGCCTGGTGTAGACAGCCCAGACGTGGTCGTGCGCCGCGTCCTTGTGCCCGGCCGCGACCTGCTTCGCCCTGCGCTCGATCTCGGTCCAGCCTTCCCCCATGGCCTCGCGCATCTTCGCGCGATCCTCCTGGGTCTGGGTGTCGCGCGGCTTCGGCAGGCGCCAGGGCGGCGGCGGCGCGTTGGGGTCGCCGAGCTGCCCCTTCACGAAATCCGTGATGGCCGCGTCGGCGGCGGCCTGGCGCTCCTGGGTCTCCTTCTTGAAGGCGTCCTCGGGCGGCGGCGCCTCCTCGACCTTCGCCTCCTCCTTCCCGTGCTCCTCGCCCGGGAGGAGCGACTTGATCCGGGTCCAGAGATCGAGCCTGCTCACTTTGCCTTCCGCCATGGCCTCTGCCTGCCCCACGCTGCCGGCCGGACGATGCCGCCCAGGCGTTCTTGCCTAAGCCGCCATCGCCGCGCCGGACTCCGTCCGCGCTGCTTCCTGGCGGTCATGCGGCGCGCCGCCGCGCGCCCTCGTCGCCCGCCCGCGGCACACCGAAACCTCCCTCTAAACTACCTGGAGGGGCCGCGCTAGGCCACTGCTGATGCGCCCGTCCCGGCGGCGCGGCGGGTTCGCGTGCCGGCGCGGCAGGCTCGGCAGCGAGGCCGCCGCATGCCGCCGCGCGCGCAAATCCTCTCATCCCGTGCGGCGAAATGTGGGATAAGCGTCGCCACGCCGCCGGGTGCGGCCAGGGCGGCGCGGTCCCGAGCAGGACGCGCCGGCGGGCAGTTCCGGGCACGCCGCAGGACATGACAGCAGGACACGAGGGACCGAGCCGATGAGCACGAAGACGCTCCTGATCGTCGACGACAGCAAGATCGCCCGCATGATGATCGCCAAGCTGGTGGCGGAGATCGCCCCCGGGTTGAAAGTGGTCGAGGCGAGCAACGGCGCAGAGGCGCTCGCCAAGCTCGGCTCGGAGAAGGTCGATCTGGTGACGGTCGACTACAACATGCCCGGCGACGACGGGCTGACCGTCGCGGCCAGCCTGAAGCAGAAGAACGCGGCGCTGCCGATCGCGCTGATCACGGCGAACATCCAGGATGCCGTGAAGGACCGCGCCAGCAAGCTCGGCGTCGCCTTCGTGGCCAAGCCGGTCACCGATTCGACCCTGCGCCCGTTCCTCAAGTCGGCGGGGGCGACCGCGTGACCGTACTGGGGACCGACCATCAGGAGGTCCTCGCCGAGCTCTTCAACATCGGCATGGGGCACGCCGGTGCCGTGCTCAGCCGCGTCGTGCACGGCGAGTACGTGCTGTCCGTGCCGCGGACGGAGGTGGCGCCGCGCAGCGTCGCCATCGGCCGCGTCGTCAAGCGCCTGGGCGCCGACCTGTGCACCGTGTCCAGGCGCGTCGCCGGCGCCTTCGACGCCGATATCGCGCTCGTCATGGCGGCCGAGCACGCGCACATGGTGGCCAGGCACATGATGGGCGATGCCGGGGCGCGGCCGCCGACGGCCGAGCTGGAGGCCGACAGCCTGAAGGAGCTCGGCAACGTCATGCTGAGCTCCTGCGTCGACACGCTCAGCAACATGGTCGGCGTGGCGCTGCAAATGTCCGTGCCCGAGGCGCGGCGCGGCAGCGCCGGCGCCATCTTCGGCAGCGGCTCCGCCGGTGCCGACGAGCCGACCTTCTGCCTGCACATCGATTTCGGGCTCAAGGGCGGCGAGGTCGGCGGCTCCGTGATGTTCCTGGTCGGCGACGCCGCCGCGCCCAAGGTCGGCGCTGCCCTCGCCCTGTACCTCAAGGCTTTGGCCTGAGGCCGCATTCGCCGACAAGCCGGTCTCGACGTTCGCTCCGTCTGCCGGGCGCCCGTCCCTTGGTCGGTCGTCGACAGCGGCTCAGGGGCGCGATTCGATCGACTCCGGTCCCGGCGTCGCGCGCGCTCGCGCCGGCGGGGCGGCGGCCTTGGGCGCCGCTGCCGTCGGCGCCGTCGCCCTGGGCGCTGTCGCGCCAGGCGTTCCAGAGGGGGCTCTCCTCTCCGTCGCCTGGGCGCCGCGGGCGACGAGCATGGCCTCGATCGCCGCGAGCTGCCGGGCGCGCATGCGGCGCCCCGCGATCTCCTGATCGTCAACGGCGCCGAAGGCGAGGTTGCCGGCGTTGATGCGCGCATAGTCCCGCACAGCGTCCAGCGCGACCTTGCCGAAGGCGCCCTTCGCGTTCGGGTCAGCGCCTGCATCCAGAAGAAGCGCGACGATCTCCGCATGGCCAGCGGAGGCGGCCAAGGTCAGCGCCGGATCGCCGCCGAAGAGGTCTTCGCTCTTGGCGTCGTGCCTGGCGCCGCGGGCGAGGAGCATCCGCACTGACGCGACGTCGCCGAATTGGGAAGCGGCCTGCAAAGGCGTCTGGCCGCGAAACCCCGGCGCCCTGGTCTCGACGTTCGCGCCCATGTCGAGCAACGTCTTGAGCGCGTCGTGCCGGCCGTACGCGACGGCGACGTGCAGCGGGGCGAGTCCGTCCAGCTTCGGCGCGTCGAGCGGCACCTGCCCGGCCAGCGCTCGGTCGAGCGCGGCCAGGATCTCGCGCCTGGTCATGCCCCGCGCGAACCGCACCGGCGCCGTGTCGCCGTCCTCTGCCGACTGCTTGATCTGCTCTGCCCAGCGCCGGAGATAGTCTGCGTCCTCTCCGTCGGGAACCTTGATCGCCGCGAGTCGCCGCAACGCCTCAGCGGGCTCGCCGAGCGATCGGGACAGGTCGGCGGCGATCAACGCGTAGATGGCGCGCACGCGCGCCGCCTTGACCTCCTTGGCGCGCTTGTCGATCAGCGCGCGGGCCTCCCGCGCATAGGCCGTGCGTTTCTCGGGGCGGCCGACGTCCTCGGCGACCCAGATCGCCTCCAGGATCATGTCGATCGCAGCCTCGGGCGCGCCCGGCTCCATCCGCGCGACCAGCCAGTAGCGCAGGTAGTGCGGCAGCTCGGCATGCCTCAAGCGCTGGTACTCGGGCGAGGCGACCAGCGGCCGCAGGCGCGCGACCTCGTCAGCGCTGAACTCCCGCTTGTAGACCACGAGACCGCTCTTCGAGCAGAGCGACAGGGCGAGGTAGCGCGGCTTCGAATCGATCGGCCGGCCGTCGAGGCGCATGCCCTGGCGGGAGTAGGAGGTCAGGCTCTCGAACCGCACTTTCTCGGCCGGATCGAGCGGGCAGGGCGCCTCGTCGTAGACGATCATGCCCGCCTGCGCCGGGGCGACGGCCGACAGCGCGAGAGCTAAGGCGAGAGAGTGCAGCGCGCGAATCGTCATGGCGATGGCCTCCGAGCTCCGGCGGCATGCTGCCATGCCAGGCCGGGGCGCGCCATCGTCTCGCCGCTGCGCAACGCCCGGCATCGGGATCCTTCGCCCTCGCGATCTCAGCGCGACGCCAGCCGCACCGTCGCGGTGGCCGCAGCGACGGGCTTGTCCGGGGAGTCCTGCCACGCGACGGCGTCCAGCTGGACGACGCTCTGGCCGCGGCGCAGGATGCGCGCGCGCGCGCGCAGGTCTTGCGGCCGGGCGAGACGCAGATAGGTGACGGTCAGGCTCGCGACGTCGGCGGTCGCGTCGCCCGGGGAAGCGACGCCGACGGCCTCGATCACGGCGAGGTCGAGGAGCGCTGCCGCGACGCCGCCATGCAGTGCCGGCAAGGTGACATTGCCGATCAGTCCCGGCCGGAAGGGCACGAGCAGGGTGGCGCCGTCGCGCGGCTCCGCGCCGAGGAACCGAGCAAAGGACGCAGGCGCGGCTCTGCTTGAGACGGCGCCGCCGTCGCGCGGCCCGCTTGCCCCGGCTGCGACCGAGGCAGATGCCGCGTCGCTGCCGATAGCGAAGCCGCGCGGCGTGACGGCGAAGGTGGCAGTCATCCGAGCCACGACCGCGCCGGTCGCCGCGTCCGCCGCCTCGCCGCGCACCAGCACGAGGCCGCTCGAGACATCGGTGCAACCGCAGGCGACGGTCACGTCGGCGCCCGGGCCGGGCGCGCCAACATGGTCGAGCCGCAGCTCCAGCGTCGCGATCGGCGTGTCCGGCGGGAGCGCGCAGAAGGCGGCGATGCCGGCGGCCGAATCGCAGAGCGTCGCGATCATGCCGCCATGCATGCGCGCGTCGCCGGGGCCGCGCGCGAAGGTGGCGCGCCAGGGCAGGCGGGCCAGGACGCGGCTGCTCGCGCCGGGCACGCCGGACAGCGCCTCGACCTGGATGCCGATCTCCTGGCAGTGCGGCACGGTCTCGCTCATGGCGCGCCGGATCGCAGCCCAGTGCGCCTGGCCATCCGATGCGCCGCTCGTCGCTGCCGCCACGCCGGCCCCCTGTCCTTGCGGTGCGCCCGGTACTAGCCCGCGCATCGGCCGAGCGTCACCCGCGATTTGCGGCGTGCGGGCATGAGGAAGCGGGATTGGCAGGCGGGGAGATTGGCAGGCGGGGAGATTGACAGGCGGGCGGGGGCACGTTCGGCGCTAGCCGCGATCAGCGCTGTCCCGCCGCGCCGGCGATGGCGCCGAGCCCGGCCTTGACCTCGTCGGCCGACAGCAGGCCGTCGCGGTCGCGGTCGAGGGCGCGGAACAGGCGGTCGCCGTCGGCCATGAACTCGGCGATGGTGACGCGGCCGTCGCCGTTGGCGTCGAGGCGCTGGAACTCCGCGCCGGCGGCGCCGCGGCGCTGGCGCTCGGCAGGCGGCTCGGCAAGCGCGTCCTTCGCCGGCGGCGTCGGCGGCACCAGCTCCGCGCGCGAGAGCACGCCGTCGCGGTCGCGGTCGAGGGCGGCGCAGGCCTCGCGCCGGCTGGCATCGAACTCGGCCCGGCTGACCTTGCCGTCGCCGTCGGCGTCCACGGCGCGGACGCGGCTGCCCGCCTCCATCGCCGCGATGCGCTCGGCGAAGCCGGCGAGGAAGGCCTCCAGCTCGGCCGCGGACAGCTTGCCGTCGCGGTCGCCGTCGATCTGCGCGAAGCTCTGCCGCACCGCGGCGGTCAGCTCGGCGCGCGTCAGCCTGCCGTCGCGGTCGGCGTCGAGCGCGTCGAACTGCGCGCGCCGCGAGGCGCGCCAGGCGTCGGCGCCGGCCTGCGTCATGCCCGCGGGCACCTGAGCGGCGAACTCGAAGAACGACACGACTCCGTCGCCCGTCGCGTCGAGCGCCTGGAAGCGTGCCTCCTCGACGGCGGCGACCTCGGACCAGTCGACCACGCCGTCGCCGTTGCGGTCCGCGGCCCTGAGCCGCGCCACGATCGCCTGGGCGAGATCGGCCGGCGCGCGCGCGGCGGGCGCCGGCTGGCGCGGCGGCGCGCGCTCGGCGCTCGCGAGGCCGCCCGGACCGGCTGGCGCGCGCTGCGCGGCGGCCGGGCCCGGCGCCGCCGCCGCCGCGACGGCGAGCGCGCCGGCGATGGCAACGAGGCGGGAGGCAAGAGGGTGCGGGGCTGGCGTCATTGCGCCGCTGTTCCCTGGTCCCCGCGCGGCCGCGCCTTCTGGCGCCCGAGCGGCAGGCGCGAGAACTCCTCGAAGGTGACGCGGCCGTCGCGGTCGGTGTCGCGGTTGCGGAAGGCGAGCATCGCCTGGAACAGGAATTCCTCAAGGTGCAGGCGGCGGTCGAGGTCGAAATCCGTCTGGTAGAAGACCTGCCGCCGGGCGCCGAAGGCGGGCGCGGTCATGTACACGTCCGCCGAAGGGGCGCGCCAAGCCATGAACTCGCCCTCCTCGACGAAGCCGTTCTTGTTCTTGTCCAGCCGCTTGAAAAGCTTGCGCGTCGGCTCGGTCCATTCCAGCGCCGTGACGTCGCCCGAGCGGTCGCGGTCGAGGCTGTCGAACTGCGTTCGCAGCGTCTCCAGCTCCTGCGCCGTCCAGTCGCGCTGCGCGGCGGCGGCACCTGGCCACAGCAGCGCCGCGAGCACGGGAAAGAGGGCGAGGTTCCGGGTCATGGCGGCACCCTGGTCATGCCCGCACTCTGGGCCCGGCATGGCAAACGGTGCGTTAACGATCCCCGCGCTAAGCCGCATGGGCTGGCGGACGGGCTGGCGGACGGCACCGCGCCGGAGCCGGCCCGGGGAAGCTCTCCAGAGCCGCTCCGTGGCCGCGCCGGCCGGCGTTAGCATCTTGTTCAGCGGTCCGCCGCCAGATTCCACGGCTCAGGCGGACGGCGTCCCACTCGGCGGAGCTCCAGCCATGCGCATGCGCGAGGACTATCGGTCGCTGACCGGGCCTGAGAAGGCTGCGATCTTCCTGATGGCGATCGGCGAGGAGCACGCGGCGAAGCTCCTGTCGCTGATGGACGACGAGGAGATCAAGGAGATCTCCCAGGT
>JAEULF010000126.1 GCA_016793965.1 Alphaproteobacteria bacterium
GAGACGCGCGAGATCGTGCAGAACGTCTACCTGCGCGAGACCAAGAAGGTGGACGGCGAGATCTACAACGTCGAGTTCGCGACCTTCGAGGCGGTCAAGGACCCGGCGAAGGCGAAGAAGTGACGGCAGCAAGAGAGCAACGAGCAGCAAGGGAGGGGGCGATGGAACGCAGGCAAGCCTTGGCGGGAATCGCGGCGGCCGCCGCGACGCTGGCCATGTTGGGCGGGGCGGCAGGAGGGGCTGCGGCGCAGGACGCGGTGAAGGTCGGGCTGATCCTGCCCATGACGGGGCCGTTCGCCTCGACCGGCAAGCAGATCGAGTCGGCGGTGAAGCTGTACGTGCAGCAGAACGGCGCGACCGTCGCCGGGCGGAAGGTCGAGGTCGTCCTCAAGGACGACACCGGCCCCGCCGACACGACCAAGCGGCTCGCCCCGGAGCTGATCGTCAACGACAAGGTGAGCGTGCTTGCCGGCTTCGGCCTGACGCCGCTGGCCATGGCGACGGCGCCGCTGGCCACCCAGGGCAAGGTGCCGATGGTCGTGATGGCGGCCGGCACCTCGGTCATCACCGAGCGCTCTCCCTACATCGCGCGCACCAGCTTCACCCTCGCCCAGTCCTCCGCGATCATGGGCGAGTGGGCGGCGAAGAACGGCATCAAGAAGGTCGTGACCCTGGTGACCGACTACGCGCCCGGCCACGACGCGGAGAAGTTCTTCAAGGAGCACTTCGCCGCCGCCGGCGGCACCGTCGCGGCCGAGCTGCGCGTGCCGCTGCAGAACCCGGACTTCGCGCCGTTCCTGCAGCGCGTCAAGGACGCAGCGCCCCAGGGTCTCTACATCTTCGTGCCGTCGGGCCAGGGCGCTATCGTGATGAAGCAGTTCGTCGAGCGCGGCCTCGACAAGTCCGGCATCAAACTGATCGGCCCGGGCGACGTCGTCGACGACGACATCCTGAACGGCATGGGCGACGCCGTGCTCGGCACCATCACCGCGCATTTCTACTCGGCGGCGCATCCTTCGCCGAAGAACAAGGCCTACGTCGAAGCGTTCAAGAAGGCGACGGGCGGCATGCGCCCGAACTTCATGTCGGTCGGCGGCTATGACGGCATGCACCTGATCTACGAGGCCCTGAGGAAGACCGGCGGCAAGACCGACGGCGACGCGCTGATCGCGGCCATGAAGGGCACCGCCTGGGAGAGCCCGCGCGGCCCGATCTCGATCGACCCCGAGACGCGCGAGATCGTGCAGAACGTCTACATCCGCGAGACCAAGAGGGTCGACGGCGAGATCCACAACGTCGAGTTCGCGACCTTCCAGGCCGTCAAGGACCCGGCGAAGGTGAAGAAGTAGGGGCCGCCCGCGCAGCACCGGCGCGCGGCGCCCGCAAGGTGTCCGCGCGCCGGCGCCGCGCGAGCGAGGGAGAGCGCGCCGCATGCTGACGATCCTGTTCGACGGCATCGCCTACGGCATGCTGCTGTTCGTGCTCGCCTGCGGGCTGTCGGTCACGCTCGGGCTGATGAACTTCGTCAACCTGGCGCACGGCGCGTTCGCCATGGCCGGCGGCTACGTGACGGTGCTCCTCGTCAACCGCATGGGCCTGCCGTTCCTGTGGTGCCTGCCGCTCGCCTTCGTCGCGACGGCGGCGCTCGGCTTCGTGCTGGAGCGCAGCCTCTACGTCCATGTCTATGCCAAGAGCCATCTCGAGCAGGTGCTGTTCACCATCGGCCTGGTCTTCATGGCGATGGCCGCCGTCGACTACGCCATGGGCGCGCAGCAGCAGTTCCTGCAGCTGCCGCCCTACCTGCAGGGCCAGTTCTCCGTGCTCGGCGTCGGCATCGGCAAGTACCGGCTGCTGATCATCGCGATCTGCGGCGCCCTCACGCTCGCGCTGCAGCTGACGCTCGCGGCGACGCGCTTCGGCAGCCGGCTGCGCGCCGCCGTGGACGATCCGCGCGTGGCGCGCGGCCTCGGCATCAACGTCGGCGCGGTGTTCGCGCTCACCTTCGCCGTCGGCTCGGGGCTCGCCGGGCTCGGCGGCGCGCTCGGCGCGGAGATCCTGGGCCTCGACCCGACCTTCCCGGTCAAGTTCATGATCTACTTCCTGATCGTCGTCACGGTCGGCGGCACGTCGAGCATGACCGGCCCGTTCCTGGCGTCGCTGCTGCTCGGCATCGGAGACGTGGCGGGCAAGTACTACATCCCGAAGTTCGGCGCGTTCGTGATCTACGCGATCATGCTCGCGGTGCTGGTCTGGCGCCCGCATGGGCTGTTCAGCCGCGGCACGGCGCGCTGAGGGCCCGCGGCGATGACCGACTCCGGCCATGGCGGCCGCGAAGCCGCCGCGTTCCTGGCGCGCCGCCGGCGCTGGCGCGCGGCCGAGATCGGGCTGTGGCTCGCGGCCGCGGCGGCGCTGCTGCTCTTGCCGCGCAGCCACCTGCTGCTCAACGAGATCGCGATCCTGGCGCTCTTCGCGGTCTCGCTCGACCTGGTGCTCGGCTATGCCGGCATCGTGTCGCTCGGCCACGC
>JAEULF010000143.1 GCA_016793965.1 Alphaproteobacteria bacterium
CGCCCGGTCGAAGAGCGGCTGGATGCCGTCCGCCGCCATGAGCACGTCGAGCGCCGCCTTTGTCGTGCCGCCCGGCGAGGTGACGTTCTGGCGGAGCTGGGCGGCCGGCTCCGGCGACAGCCGCGCCAGCTCGCCCGAGCCGCAGACCGTGGCGCGCGCCAGCCGCATCGCCAGGTCAGGGTCGAGCCCGGCCTTGACGCCGGCCGCCGCCATCGCCTCGATCAGCAGAAAGACATAGGCGGGCCCGCCGCCCGACAGGGCGGTGACCGCGTCGATCAGCGCCTCCTCCGCCACCCAGGCCGCCTCGCCGACCGCCGTCATCAGCCGCTCGGCAAGCGCGCGCGCCGCGGCGCCGACGCGCGGCGGCGCAAAGAGGACGGTCATGCCGCGCCCGACCGCGGCCGGCGTGTTCGGCATCGAGCGCACGATCGTGGCGCCGGCGCCGAAGGTGCGCTCGAAGTAGCCGACCGTCTTGCCGGCCGCGATCGAGAGCACCACCGTGCCGCTCGCGCCGAAGCGCGCATAGGGCCCGAGGCCGGCGTCCATCGACTGCGGCTTGATCGCCAGCACCAGCGCGTCGGGCCTCAGGTCGGACGGCAGCGTCTCCGGCCCTGCATGCGCCTCGACCTTCGGGCCGAGCGCCTTGGCTTGCGCGCGCAGCGCTTCGGCCGGCTCCACGACGACGACCCGCTGCGGCGGCTCCTTGCCCTTCAGCCAGCCCTGCAGCAGGGCGTTGCCCATCTTGCCGCAGCCTTGCAGCAGCATCGTGCCGCCGCCATCCGCTCTCGTCGCCATCTCCCGCCTCCGTTCGCGCCCCGGCCGGTGCAGGCCCTTCCATAGCGCGCGGACGGCGCATCGGCCAGGGGCGCCGATTGCTGGCGACGCGCCGCCGCACCCTGCGATAGGATGCGCGCCGCCGGGCCAGCCCGAGCGCTCCAGCGGACCGATGCCATGCTCATCAACTGCGCGGCCTACCAGAACGGCCGCAAGCTCGCCGACATCGAGCGCAGCCAGGTGCACGACTACCTGGCGCGGCCGGACTGCTTCGTCTGGGTGGCGCTGCGCGACAGCGACCCGGGCGAGCTCGCGGAGATGGAGCGCGAGTTCGACCTCCATCCGCTCGCCGTCGAGGACGCGCGCAACGGCCACCAGCGCCCGAAGATCGAGGAGTACGGCGACACGCTCTTCGTCGTGCTGCACACGGTCGAGCTGCGCGGCGAGGGCGCCGGCGCCGAGCTGCTGGTCGGCGAGGTCGACGTCTTCGTCGGGCGCAACTTCGTGCTGTCCGTCCGCAACCGCACCGAGCGCGGCTTCCAGGACGTGCGGTCGCGCTGCGAGCGCGAGCCGGAGCTGCTGCAGCACGGCTCGGGCTACGTGCTCTACGCCCTGATGGACGCCGTGATCGACCGCTACTTCCCGG
Organism: Alphaproteobacteria bacterium; assembly: GCA_016793965.1. GTDB lineage: Bacteria > Pseudomonadota > Alphaproteobacteria > JAEULF01 > JAEULF01 > JAEULF01. The sequence continues at coordinate 1,421 of JAEULF010000143.1, forward strand.
TTCTCGACGCGCTGGAGCTGCAGCTCGAGGCCATCGAGGAGCGCATCTTCTCGGGCAGCACGCCGCGGGCCAACATCGAGGCGCTGTACGGCCTGAAGCAGAAGCTGGTGCTGCTCAAGCACGCCGTCGGGCCGCTCCTGGAATCGGCCGGCAAGCTGCACGGCGGTCGCGTGCCGCAGGTCTGCGCCGGGCTGCAGGACTACTTCCGCGACGTCTACGACCACGTCTGGCGGCTGAACCAGACCATGGACTCCCTGCGCGAGATGGTGACGACGGCCATCAGCGTGAACCTGTCGATGGTCACGGTGCAGGAGAGCGAGACGACCAAGCGCTTGGCCGCCTACGCCGCCCTGGTCGCCGTGCCGACCATGATCGCCGGCGTCTACGGCATGAACTTCGAGCATATGCCGGAGCTGAAGTGGGCGTACGGCTACCCGACGGCCGTCGGGATCATGATCGCGATCGACGTCTATCTCTTCTACCGCTTCCGCAAGGCGCGCTGGCTCTGAGCCGGCCGGCGCGCGCTACGCGGCAGCGCTCGCCGGGTCGGCCTCGGGGAAAGCTGCGCGCACGGTCGCGAAGCTGTCGAGGTTGGCGACGAGGAGGTCCACGAGCCCGGGGTCGAAGATCCGCCCCCTCTCGGCGCCGAGGAACTCCATGATGCGGTCGAGCGACCAGGCATCCTTGTAGGCGCGCCGCGTGCCGAGCGCGTCGAAGACGTCGGCGAGCGCGCAGATCCTGGCGTTGATGTCGATGGCCTCGCCCGCCTTGCCCTGCGGGTAGCCCGCGCCGTCCCAGCGCTCGTGATGCTCGAGAGCGATCACCGCCCCGGCCCTCAGGATCGGCCGGTCGGAGCTGCTCAGCACCGTGTGCCCGATCTGAGCGTGGGTCTTCATGATCTCCCACTCCTCGCCGTCGAGCTTGCCCGGCTTGTTGAGGATGCGGTCGGGGATGCCGATCTTCCCCAGGTCGTGCAGCGGGGCGGCGTACTCCAGCACCGACGCATCGCGCTCGGAGAGCCCGGCCATCTCGCCGAGCATGCGGGCGTAGCGCGCCATCCGCCTGATGTGGTTGCCGCTCTCGTTGGAGCGCGTCTCCACGAGATCGCACAGGCGATAGACGATCTCGCGCTGCGTCTCCTCCACGTCCTGCCGGAGCTGCAGGTTGTGGAAGGCGATCGCCACGTTCCGGCTGAAGAGCTCGATCAGGTCGCGATCGAGGTCGCTGAGCTCGTGCGACATGCGCGCGTGAAGCAGCGACGCCAGCTCCTTGTCGCTCGACCGGTAGGTCGCGAAGGACGGGCCGTCGAAGACCGTGGCCTCGGCCGCCACCGCGCGATCGAGGAGCGCGAGGACCGGCGGCGGCAGGACGGCCTGGGCAGGCTTGCCCACGGCAGCGGCGAACTCTCCCGCCCCGGCCAGGATGTCGAGCGTCGACCGCTTGCGGTCGCACAGCGCGTACAAGCTGCGCTTCTCGCAGTAGACCGCGTCGGGCGACAGGTCGAGCAGCGCCGTCAGCTGGTCGAGGACGCCGCCGGCGAACTGGTTCATCGAGCCGATCTCGAAGATCGTGGCCGAGGAATCGATGATCCGGCGCAGCCCCGAGCGGTTGCGGTCGAGCGCGACGATGTCCCTGTAGGAACGCAGCGAGGAATGGACGAGCGTGAAGAGCTTCTGCGTCGTCAGCTCCTCCTTCGTCTTGTAGTCGTTGATGTCGTAGGCGGCGACCACCTGCGTCTCAGGCGCCTGCCCGGGCTGCCCGGTGCGCAGCACCAGCCTGACGGTGCGGTTGCCCAGCTCGCCGCGGACCCAGCGGACGAGATCGAGCCCCGCGTGCTCCGTCTCCATCACCACGTCGATCATCGCGAGAGCGATGCCGGGCTTGGCCGCCAGGATCTCGCGCGCCTGGCGCGCCGACATCGCCGAGATCACCTCGAGCGGCCTTCCGTCGAAGGTCATGCTCTTGAGCACGAAGAGCGTCACGCGATGCACGTCCGCGTCGTCGTCGACCACGAGGACCTGCCAGGGTGCCAAGGGCGCCGCGGGCGCCTCAGCCTCCGTCTCGTCGGCGAACTCCATCGCGTCGTCTGACATGGGACCACTCTGCAAATAAAGCTGCATGCAGCTAGTCAGGATGCGCGCTTCGCGGGAAATTTGCACGTACCGCCCGCGCGATCCACACTACGGATGACCTAGGCCAATAGCGGTAACTGCTCCATCGCGCCGCGCTCCACGTCACACATAGGGTCGATCCGCCGGCACGCTCTCGGCTGGCGCCACGCGCGGCATGGTGACCACGAAGTCGGCCCCCGCCCCCGGCGCGCTGCGCACCGCGATGCGACCGCCGAGCACCCGCGTCACGGCATTGTGAACGATGTGCAGCCCGAGGCCGGTGCCGCCCCTGCCGCGCTTGGTGGTGAAGAACGGGTCAAAGATCCGGTCGACGACCGCGGGATCGATGCCGTTGCCGTCGTCGGCGACAGTCAGCTCGACGAGGTCTCCGCCTGCCTGCCTGGCCAGGACGCGAACCGTGCCGCCCTCGCGGCCGTCGAACGCATGGGCGACGGCATTGCCGATCAGGTTCAGCAGGACCTGGCCGAGCGCGCCGGGATAGCTGTCCATCGCAACGTCGTCGGCGACATGCACTTCGAGACGGTGCGAGGAGCGCTTCACGCCCGGCGCCGCCGTCGCGGAGATCTCCTCGACTGTCGCCTTCAGGCTGAAGTCCCTGCGCTGCTCGCTCGTCTGGTCGATCGCCACGCGCTTGAACGTGGCGACGAGAGTCGCGGCCCGCTGCAGCCCCCGGACGACGAGATCGCCGGCTGCCGTGGCGCCCTCGATGAACTCCCCCAGCGTCTTGCGCCTGAGGCCGCCCTCGACCGCCGCCGCGAACTCCCGCGTCCTCTCCTGGAACCCGGTCGCAGCCAGGAGCGCATTGCCGATCGGCGTGTTCAGCTCGTGGGCCACCCCGGCCACGACGCGGCCGAGCGAGGCGAGCTTCTCGGCGCGCACCAGCTCGTCCTGGGCGACGCGCAGCGTCTGCACGACCTGCGACAGCTCTCTGTTCGCCGCCTCGATCTCGCGCGTCCTCTCGGCGACGCGGACCTCGAGGCGCGCGTTGAGGTCGCGCAGCTCCGTCTCCATGCGACGGGTGTCCGTCACGTCCTTGAAGCTGGCGACGATCGCCGTGCCGGTATCGATCACCGCCTGGCGCGCGCGAACCTCGCAGTGCATCGGCTTCCCGTCCGGGCCGACGACGTGGATCTCGGCGCCGCCGCCCGGCCAGCCCGGGGACCACGGCGCGTTGCCCCAGCGGCCGCCGCCGGACAGCCGCACGACCTCGTCCGCCGGCCGCCCGATGGCAGCGGAGCGCGCGGTCCCGAACTGCACCTTCCATGCAGCATTGATGTCGATCACCGACCGGCGCCTCGCGTCGATGACCAGCATCGGCACGGGCGCGGCGTCGAAGATCGCGCGCAGCCGGGACTCGCGCTCGCGCAGCCCGCTCGCCATGCTCGCGAGGTCGCGCGACAGCGCGTCG
>JAEULF010000195.1 GCA_016793965.1 Alphaproteobacteria bacterium
AGCAGGTGCTGGTGCTCCATGGCGACGATCGGCAGGTCGAGCCCGGCCATGGCGCCGACCTCGCGCGCCCAGGTCCCGGCTGCGTTGACGACGATCTCCGCGTCGATCCGGCCCTTGTCGGTCTCGACCCGCCAGCCGCCTCCCGGCAGCGGCGCCAGCCCGGTCACGCGGCGCTGACGGTGGATCGCCGCGCCGCGCGCCCGCGCGCCGGCCGCGAGCGCTTGCGTGACGCTCGACGGGTCGCAGAACCCGTCATCCGGCGTCCAGGCGGCGCCGAGGAGGTTGCCCATGGTCGCCAGTGGATGCAGCCGCTTCACGTCGCTCGGCGTGACGATCTCGAACGGGATGCCGAGATAGCGCGCCTTGGCCTGGTGGCGCTTGTACTCGTCCATGCGGTCGATGGCCGAGGCAAGCCGCAAGCTGCCGCACTTGACGAAGCCGACGGCCTGGCCGGTCTCGGCCTCCAGCCGCTGGTACAGCGTCACGCTCGCCTTGTGCATGCGGCTGAGCGCCAGGCTCGTGTTGAAATGCGGCGTGTTGCCCGCGGCATGCCAGGTCGAGCCCGCCGTCAGCTCGGCGCGCTCGACGAGGACGAGCCCGTCCCAGCCGAGCTTCGCCAGGTGGTAGAGGACGCTGCAGCCGACGATGCCGCCGCCGATCACCAGGACGCGCGCGTTCTCCATCTCCGCCCCTCAGTGCGCCCCGCACTCGCGCAGCGCCGCGTCCAGGATGTCCATCGCCTTGTCGAGATCGGCCTCGGAGATGGTCAGCGGCGGCGCCAGGCGCCAGATCGCGTTGGCGCCGCCGGCCTTGTTGACGTTGAGGCCGCGCTCCAGGCAGCGCTTCGTCACCTGCAGCAGCATGTCCAGCGCCGGGCGCTTGGAATGGCGGTCCTCGACCAGCTCGACGCCGAGCAGGAGGCCGCGTCCGCGCACGTCGCCGATCATCTCGTAGCGCTGCGCCAGCTCCTGCAGGCGGCCGCGCAGGCGGGCGCCGAGCCGCGCCGCGCGCTCGACCAGCTGCTCGGCCAGCAGGGCGCGCACCACGGCGAGGCCGACGCGTGCCGGCAGCGGGTCGGAGACGTGCGAGGTGTAGAAATTGAAGCCCTTGGCGCGCGCCTCCTGGCCGATCGCGTCGGAGGTGACGACGGCGGAGAGCGGCACGCCGGCGCCGAGCGTCTTGGACAGCGTCAGGATGTCCGGCACGACGCCCTCGGTCTCGAAGGCGAACATCGCGCCGACGCGGCCCAAGCCGGTCTGCGCCTCGTCGAAGACCAGCGCCAGGCCGCGCGCGTCGCAATGGTCGCGCAGCCTCCGGAAATAGCCATCGGGCGGGACGATCATGCCGCCGGCGCTCTGCACCGGCTCGGCGATGACCGCCGCGGGCGCGCCCGTCGTCCATTGGTCGTAGAGCGCCATGCCGACGTCCAGGCAGGTCGCGTCGCAGCTCCCCTCGCAATGCTTGATCGGGCAGCGATAGGCGTTCGGCGCGGGGAGCGCGAAGGTGCCGACCGGCGCCGGGCCGTAGCCGCGCCGGGCCGAGGCATAGGTCGAGCCCTGGGCGCCGCCGGTCATGCCGTGCCAGGATCCCGTGAAGGCGACGACCTCGAAGCCGCCGCGCGTCAGCTTCGCCAGCCGGATCGCCGCGTCGTTCGACTCGCCGCCGGTCGACAGGAACATCGCCTTCTGCAGCTGCGGCGGCAGCAGCGCGCAGAGTTCGCGCGCCAGGTCGATCACCGCCGGCGACAGCTTCGTCGAATCGAGGTGCAGCACCTCGCGGCAGGCCTGGTGGATCGCCGCGACGATGTCCGGGTGGTTGTGGCCCAAGGTGGCGCACATCTGCCCGGAGCTGAAATCGATGATCGCGCGCCCGTCCTGGTCGAAGATGTGGGCGCCTGCGGCCCTCTCGACGATCAGGTCGGCGAAGTCGCGGCCGTAGAACAGCAGGTTCCGCTCGGCGTCGGCGCGCCTGTCGCGCCTCTCGCCCTCTCCGGCGATTCCGTCCACGAGCTGCCTCCCCGCCCCGGCGACCCAGTCCCCGGCGGCATCATGGCAAGCCGGGCGGTGGCGGCACAATGGGGTGCCGGCGCTCCGGCAAGGGTCATTTCGCCGGGATCAGGTCCTGCGGCGGCTTCCACCCCGGCAGCGCCTCGATCGACCGGCGCCACGCGGCCGTTCGCGGCCGGCTGGCCATGTCGTAGCCGGCCTCCTCGGCCAGGCGGCCGTAGCCGTACAGGGCGATGTCGGCGACCGTGCAGCGATCGCCCAGGACGAAGCGGCGCTCTGCGAGGTGGCGCTCCAGCGTGCCGAGCGCCCGCTCGCCGCGCGCGCGCAGCCAGGCGACGATGGCCGGGTCGCCGGGAGGCTGCATCAGCTTCGTCATGAAGCGCACGATCCCGATGCCCGGGAAGAGCAGGTCCTGCTCGAAGCAGAGCCATTCGTCGATTTCCAGCGCCTCGACCGGGTCGGTCGGGCCGAACTTGCCGCTCGCCTGCGCAAGGTACTTCAGGATCACGGGCGACTGCACCAGGGCCAGGTCGCCGTGCTGGAGGACGGGCACTTGGCCGAAGGGCGAGAGCTTGAGGAACTCCGGCGTGCGCTGCGCGTCCGCGGCGACGAACCGCGCCGCGAAAGGGATGCCCGCCAGCGCCATGAACAGGGCGGGCTTGTACGCGTTCCCGGAGCCCGGGCGGCCGTGCAGCGTGAGCGGCGCTTCCTTCGGCGGCAGCGGTCTCGCCATCCTCGTTCCCCTTTGGCTGCGGTAGGGGCGCGGCGTCGCCGCCGCGCCCGTCTCCTATCGCCGCCGGCGGCGTCACTTCACCAGCAGCACCTGCACGACGCGATCCTGCTGGCTCTTGAAGCCCGGTATGGCGTCGCCGTAGCCCTCGCCGACGGCGAGCGTCTGCATGGTGCTGGCCTTGACTCCCAGCTTCACCAGCTCGGCCTTCAGGTTCTCTGCCCGCTTCTTGGCGAGCGCCTCGTTCGAGGCCTTGTTGCCCTGCTTGTCGGCGCGCCCGAGCAGGCAGATGCGCGTGACGTAGTAGCCCTTGGCGTTCTTCGCCACGTCGGCGAGCACCTTCTTGTGCTCTGCCGTCACGTCCGACTTGCCGGTGTCGTAGTTGAAGACATAGGGGCCGGGGTAGTTGCCCTGCCCTTGGATCGGCGGCTTGCAGTCCTGCTCCTTGAAGGCCGGGGCCTGGGCATGGCTCGGGGCCGCGGCGAGAAAGGCGGCGCCGGCCGCGGCCGCGAGGGTCAAGCGCATCGACATCTTGATCTCCGATCAGGGTTGCGTTCCGGCCGGCACTATAGCCGAAACGCGACCCGATCGCGGAATCGCTCTCAATCGCGATCAGATGGGGGGCGGGACTTGAACCGCCGAAGGCGCCCTCCCATCTCGTCGGTCGTGGATGCCGATCTCGGGTCCATGCTGAGCCCGTGCCCGTCAAAGGGGTGGGCGCGTGGCCAGGTTCATCGCTCAATGGAGGATGCACCGATGCGTACGTATGACCTCTCGCCGCTGTTCCGCGCCACCGTCGGCTTCGACCGGCTGAGCCCGCTCTTCGAGTCAGCTTTCCGCGGCGCGAACGAGAACGGCTATCCCCCGTACAACATCGAGAAGACGGACGAGCACGCCTATCGCGTCACGATGGCCGTCGCCGGCTTCAAGCCCGACGAGATCGACGTGACGTTCGAGTCGAACCAGCTGACCATTTCCGGGGGCAAGGGCCAGAGTGCCGAGGAGCAGCGCCAGTACCTGCACCGCGGCATCGCGACCCGCTCCTTCCAGCAGAAGTTCCACCTGGCCGACCACATCCGCGTCGCCGACGCGCGGCTGGAGAACGGCCTGCTGGAGATCGAGCTGGTCGAGGAGGTCCCGGAGGAGCTGAAGCCCCGCAAGATCGCGATCAAGGGCAACGGCGCCACGGTGATCGAGCAGCAAAAGGCGGCCT
>JAEULF010000353.1 GCA_016793965.1 Alphaproteobacteria bacterium
CGTGAGGAAGAGCGGCGGACGCTACAAGGTCACGAAGAACCGGCTGGCGAAGCTCGCTCTCAAGGGCACGACGTACGAGGGTCTCTCGTCGCTGCTGAAGGGTCCGACGGCGATCACGCTCGCCGACAAGGACCCGGTGGCCGCGGCGAAGGCCGTATCGGATTTCGCCGACAAGAACGAGAAGCTGAAGATCCTGGGGGCCTCGCTCCTGGGTCGGCAACTCGACGCGAAGGGCGTGAAGGCCTTGGCCTCGCTCCCGTCGCTCGACGAACTCCGCGGCAAGATCGTGGGCCTGATCCAGGCGCCGGCGACGAAGATCGCAGGCGTGCTGCAGGCCCCGGCTGGCCAGCTCGCGCGCGTGCTCGCGGCCAAGGCGAAGGCCGGCTGAGAGGAGCGCTCGCAGTCTAGAGGCAAAGCCCCGCCGAAGCGGCCCCCGTGAAGGGGCCACGCGGGGGATCATCAAGCCGGCCGGTCTCGCGCCAGCGGGCGGCGGCACACGGAGAGAACGACAATGGCTGATCTGCAGAAGTTGGTCGACGAGCTGTCCTCGCTCACGGTCCTCGAGGCCGCCGAGCTGTCGAAGAAGCTCGAGGAGAAGTGGGGCGTCAGCGCGGCCGCGCCGGTCGCGATGGCGATGCCCGCCGCCGGCGGCGGCGCTGCCGCCGCGGCCGAGGAGAAGACGGAGTTCTCGGTCGTCCTGGCGAATGCCGGCGACAAGAAGATCAACGTCATCAAGGAGGTCCGCGCGGTCACCGGCCTCGGCCTGAAGGAGGCGAAGGACCTCGTCGAGGGCGCTCCGAAGGAGGTCAAGGGCGGCGTCTCGAAGGACGAGGCCGCCAAGATCAAGAAGATGCTCGAGGACGCCGGCGCGACCGTCGAGATCAAGTGACGGCGGCGCGCCGGATGCACGGCGCAAGCGCAGCGACGGGACGTGCGGCCGCCGGCGGGAACGCCGGGCGGGCCGCGCGTCCTGCGCGCGTCCCGGCTTCCTGCCGGGGAATGGATGAATTGAGCATGGGTCGCCGGAGCCTCTCGGCTCCAGGGCTGACAGCAGGGCGAGGGTAGCGATGGCAAGGTCCTTCACCGGTCGCAAGCGCATCCGCAAGAGCTTCGGTCGCATCCGCGAGGTGGCGCCGATGCCCAACCTCATCGAGGTGCAGAAGCGCTCCTACGACCTGTTCCTGCAGGTCGGCGTGACGGCGGAGAAGCGCACGGAGTCCGGGCTCCAGGAAGTGCTGAAGTCGGTCTTCCCGATCCGCGACTTCTCGGACCGCGCCGAGCTGCAATTCGTGAAGTACGAGCTCGAGGAGCCGAAGTACGACGTGGACGAGTGCCAGCACCGCGGCTTGACCTTCGCCGCGCCGCTCAAGGTGACCCTGCGCCTCGTCGTGTTCGACGTCGACGAGGAGACGGGATCGCGCTCGATCCGCGACATCAAGGAGCAGGACGTCTACATGGGCGACATCCCGCTCATGACGGCGAACGGCACCTTCATCATCAACGGCACCGAGCGCGTCATCGTCTCGCAGATGCACCGCTCGCCCGGCGTGTTCTTCGACCACGACAAGGGAAAGACGCACTCGTCCGGCAAGTACCTTTTCGCCGCGCGCGTCATCCCGTACCGCGGCTCCTGGCTCGACTTCGAGTTCGATGCCAAGGACCTCGTCTACGTGCGCATCGACCGCCGCCGCAAGCTGCCTGCGACGACGCTGCTGCTGGCGCTCGACGGGCTGGAGACCGAGGCGCGCCGCGCCAAGGCGGTCAAGCAGGGCCGCAAGCTGGAGCCGACCGAGGTGCAGGGCATGTCGAAGGACGAGATCCTCTCGACCTTCTACGGCTCCGTCACCTACAAGCACAGCCGCAAGGGCTGGAAGACGCCGTTCAACGCCGACCGCCGGCGCGGGCAGAAGCTGCTCGCCGACCTGGTCGATGCCGATTCGGGGAAGGTGCTGGTCGAGGCAGGAGAGAAGCTGACCGCGCGCACGGCCAAGAAGCTGAAGGAGGACGGCCTGAAGGACGTGCTCGTCAGCGTCGAGGAGATCGTCGGCCAGTACGCCGCGCACGACATGATCAACGAGGAGACCGGCGAGATCTACTGCGAGGCCGGCGACGAGATCTCCGAGGCGACCATCGCGACGCTGCAGGCGGCGGGGTTCAAGGAGCTGACGGTCCTCGACATCGACCATGTCAATGTCGGCTCCTACATGCGCAACACGCTGGCGGTCGACAAGAACCAGACCCGCGAGGACGCGCTGATCGACATCTACCGCGTCATGCGCCCGGGCGAGCCGCCGACGCTCGACACGGCCGAGACGCTGTTCCAGGGCCTGTTCTTCGACACCGAGCGCTACGACCTCTCGGCGGTCGGCCGCGTCAAGATGAACTCGCGGCTGAACTTCGAGGAGAAGGACGACACGATGCGCGTCCTGCGCAAGAAGGACGTGCTCGCGATCCTCAAGCTGCTGATGGAGCTCAAGGACGGCAAGGGCGAGGTCGACGACATCGACCACCTGGGCAACCGCCGCGTCCGCTCGGTCGGCGAGCTGATGGAGAACCAGTACCGCGTCGGCCTGCTGCGCATGGAGCGCGCGATCCGCGAGCGCATGAGCGCGGTCGAGATCGACAGCGTCATGCCGCACGACCTGATCAACGCCAAGCCGGCGGCGGCGGCGGTGCGCGAGTTCTTCGGCTCCTCGCAGCTCTCGCAGTTCATGGACCAGACCAACCCGCTCTCCGAGGTGACGCACAAGCGCCGCCTCTCGGCGCTCGGGCCGGGCGGCCTGACGCGCGAGCGCGCGGGCTTCGAGGTGCGCGACGTGCACCCCACGCATTACGGCCGCATCTGCCCGATCGAGACGCCCGAGGGCCCGAACATCGGGCTGATCAACTCGCTGGCCACCTACGCCCGCGTCAACCAGTACGGCTTCATCGAGAGCCCGTACCGCAAGGTCGCGAACGGCAAGGTGACCGACAAGGTCGTCTACCTGTCGGCCATGGACGAGGGAAAGTACACGATCGCCCAGGCGAACTCGCTGCTGAAGCCCGACGGAAGCTTTGCCACCGACCTGGTGAACTGCCGCGCCGGCGGCGACTTCATCGTCGCCCGCCCGGACATCATCGACATGATGGACGTGTCGCCGAAGCAGCTCGTGTCCGTCGCCGCGGCGCTGATCCCGTTCCTCGAGAACGACGACGCGAACCGCGCGCTGATGGGCTCGAACATGCAGCGCCAGGCGGTGCCGCTGCTGCGCGCCGAGGCGCCGATCGTCGGCACGGGCATCGAGCACACGGTGGCGCGCGACAGCGGCGTCACGGTGGTGACCCGCCGCTCCGGCGTCGTGGACCAGATCGACTCGACCCGCATCGTCGTGCGCGTCACCGAGCAGACGGCGGCGGCCGAGACGGGCGTCGACATCTACCGGCTCTTGAAGTTCCAGCGCTCGAACCAGAACACCTGCATCACGCAGCGCCCGCTCGTGAAGGTCGGCGACAAGGTCCAGAAGGGCGACATCATCGCCGACGGGCCCTCGACGGACCTCGGCGAGCTGGCGCTCGGGCGCAACGTCCTCGTCGCGTTCATGCCGTGGAACGGCTACAACTTCGAGGACTCCATCCTGATCTCCGAGCGCATCGTCTCGGACGACGTGTTCACCTCGATCCACATCGAGGAGTTCGAGGTGATGGCCCGCGACACCAAGCTGGGCCAGGAGGACATCACCCGCGACATCCCGAACGTCGGCGAGGAGGCGCTCAAGAACCTCGACGAGGCGGGCATCGTC
>JAEULF010000220.1 GCA_016793965.1 Alphaproteobacteria bacterium
TCCTGGATGTTGGTGCGGGCGCCGACGCTGATGGCGTCGTCGTCGCCGCGCAGGACGCAGCCGAACCAGATGTTCACCTCGTCGCCGAGCGTCACGTCGCCGATGACGACAGCCCCCGTCGCGACGAAGACGTCGCGCCCGATGGCCGGCCGCTTGCTCCGCCACGGGCGGATGATCGCCCCTTCCTGCTGGAACCGCATCGCCCCCGCCGCCCCTCTGCTGCCAGGCATGAACGCGAACGGAGCATGCCCTTCCCCCCGCCCTCGCGCACGCCGGAAAGTCGCGCAGCTCCAGGGACGAGTCCGCATGGCCGGGCCGGCAGCCCGCCGATTCGCCTGCCGATCCGCCGGCCGATGCGCGGGCCGGTCCGCGGTCGCGAAGGCCTGTCCGGCATTGCGCGCAGTTGCAATCGGCCGCCAGGCAGCGGACGCTGGCGCCGCGGCAGGAACGGTTCTGCGAGGGAATAGCCATGCTCAAGGTGGGGATCGTCGGCGTCGGCCTGATCGGGCGGGCCTGGGCGGTCGTGTTCGCGCGCGGCGGCGCGAAGGTCGCGCTCTGGGACGAGAGCCCGAAGGCGCTGCGCGAGGCGCTGGGGACCATCGCCCAATGTCTCGCCGACATGAAGCGGGCCGGGCTCGTGAAGCGCCCGGACGCGGTGCTCAAGCGGATGCGCGTCGCCCGGTCTCTGGCGGATTGCGTCAAGGGCGTGGACTACGTCCAGGAGAGCGTCCTCGAGCGCGAGCCGGACAAGAAGGCGATCTTCGCGAAGCTCGACGTCCTGACCCCGGCCGGCGCGATCCTCGCCAGCTCGACCTCAGCAATCCCGGCCTCGGTGTTCACCAAGGAGCTCAAGGGGCGCAAGCGCTGCCTCGTCGCCCACCCTGTCAACCCGCCGGCCTTCGTCCCGGTGGTCGAGCTCTGCGGCGCGCCCTGGACGGCCAAAGAGACGGTCGCGCGCGCGCGCGCGATCATGGAGGAGGTCGGCCAGGTGCCCGTGACCGTGCACAAGGAGATCGAGGGCTTCATCCTGAACCGCCTGCAGGCGGCCGTGCTGAACGAGGCGTTCCGCCTGATCGAGCAGGGCTATGTCAGCCCCGACGACCTCGACAAGACGGTGAGGGACGGGCTCGGGCTGCGCTGGTCGTTCATGGGACCGATGGAGACCATCCACCTGAACGCGCCGGGCGGCACGATCGACTACATCACGCGCTACGGCGGCTTCTTCCGGCGCATCGACGCGCAGACGCGCAAGGCGAAGCCGTGGTCGGACGCGATCGCGCGCAAGCTGCACGTCGCCGCCGCCAAGGCCGTGCCGCCGTCGCGGCACGCCGCGGCCGAGGCGCGGCGCGACCGCCGGCTGATGGCGCTCGCCGTGCACAAGCGCGCGATGGCGAAGAAGGACTGACACTGCAATCCCCCTCCCGCCCGCAGCGGGAGGCGACGGTTCGAGCAACGAGGGCGACGCAACCATGGCCGAAGCACGCAAAGTCATCATCACCTGCGCGGTGACCGGATCGATCCATACGCCGACCATGTCGCCGCACCTGCCGGTGACGCCGCAGGAGGTCGCCGAGCAGTCGATCGCCGCGGCCGAGGCCGGCGCCTCGATCCTGCACCTGCATGCGCGCGACCCGGCCACCGGGCGGCCGACGCCCGATCCCGCGGTCTTCATGCAGTTCCTGCCGCGCATCAAGCAGGCGACCGACGCAGTGGTGAACATCACGACCGGCGGCAGCCACGTGATGACGCTGCAGGAGCGGCTCGCCGCCCCGCTGCGCGCCAGCCCCGAGATGACCTCGCTCAACATGGGCTCGATGAACTTCGGGCTCTATCCCATGCTCGACAAGTACAAGACCTGGAAGCACGACTGGGAGCCCAAGCACCTGGAGGGATCGCGCGACGCGATCTTCAAGAACACCTTCAAGGACATCGAGAACATCATGAAGGAGCTGGGCGAGGGCCACGGCGTCAAGTTCGAGTACGAGTGCTACGACGTCGGCCACCTCTACACGCTGGCGCACTTCGTCGACCGCAAGCTGGCCAAGCCGCCGCTCTTCGTCCAGACGATCTTCGGCATCCTCGGCGGCATCGGCGCGGACCCCGAGAACCTGATGCACATGCGCCGGATCGCCGACAAGCTGTTCGGCCGCGACTACCACTGGTCGATCCTGGCGGCCGGGCGGCACCAGCTGCCCTTCGTGACGCAGGGCGCCATCATGGGCGGCAACGTGCGCGTCGGGCTGGAGGACTCGCTCTGGCTGGGGAAGGGCGCGCTGGCCAAGTCGAACGCCGAGCAGGTCGCCCGCGTCGTGCAGATCCTGAAGGGACTGTCGCTCGACGTGGCGAAGCCGGCCGAGGCGCGCAAGATGCTCGGGCTGAAGGGCGGCGACCGCGTGAAGTTCTAGCCGCCGCGCTCCGAAGCCCGCCCCTCGGGCATGCCATGGGGAATGCCAGGGAGGGAGTGGCAGCGGGGGGAATGCCAGGGGTCAGTGACGGCGGCTTGCCGCCGCCTCCGCGACGGGTGGCGGCATGCCGGCGCCCGGCAACGGCTCGGCCAGGCTGAGGATCGCCGCGTCCACGAAGCGCCGGGGCGTCGGGTCCGGCAGGCCCATGAGCTCGCTGCGAACGAGCGCCAGGCAGCGGGCGAGCGACGCAGTCGGGTCGCCGGCGACGTGCCGCGCGCGACGCTCCGTGCCGTTCGGCCGCCAGTCGCCGTCCGTGGCGCCGAGGGCATCGGCAGCCGCGCCGATCAGCAACGCCGTCACGGTGAACGCCAAGGCGCGCGCCTCGGCCTCCAGGAAACGCAGCGCCGCATGCTGCGCTCCGCCGCCGACACCGGACAGCAGGCGATGTTCGGTGGCGAAGGAAATGCCGACACTCATGCTCAACTCCGGCTTAAGCGCGCGTCCATCCCCGCCCCGCCGATCAGCATGCCAGAAGGCGCGAGACCTGCACGCAGGGAAAGGTCACGATTCGTCACATGTCGCCGCGTTAGAGCCCGGCGGCGAGTCGGCCTGGCGGCCCCTTCGCTGTGAAGAACGAGGTCTCAGCATTCAGCGCCATAGCGGGCCGCACGACTATCCGGGCACTACCCGCTCGCAGCGACAAGGCGCCGCGTGTCACGTTCCCGCGACCGTGCCGCGACTCTGCCTGGGGTGTTCCCAATGGACGTGGCACAGCGCTATCGTGGAATGGCGGTCAAGCGGGATGCGGCATCATGGTCTGGATGATCGATTCGGCCCACGGACCGATGCACTACGATCCGCGGACGATGACCCTGGTCGGGGCCGCGGGCTGCCGCGCGCTGACCCAAGGTCAAGCCACCGTGCTCTCGATGCTGTGCCGCGACGAGCGCGTCGATGCGCAGACCCATGGACGGGCGACCCTCGGCCAACCCCATGACTATGGGTCCCGCATCCTGCACAATCACGTCATGCGGCTGCGCCGCATCCTGGGCAGGTGCGCGATCGTCACGATCCGCAACGGCGGGTACAGGCTCGCCACGCGGGCGCGAGACGCAGGGATCGGGGACAGATCGCTCGTGCTGAGCATGCCATCTGCCTTCAACACGGCAGATCTCGCTGCCAACTCGGCGGTCGGTGCCGCTGCGGATCGGCGCTGGCCCCGTTACGTGGCGGAGCGGTTGGCCGCTGTCGCGATCGAATCGGGCGACGCGGCTCCCCTGTCAGCAGCGCTCGCGGCCTGGCGAGACGACGCGCGTGCGGACCGCGTACTCGATCGGTTGCAGGCCAGAGGCTTGGAGGCGTCTGCAGTCGTCGCCGCCGCGAGCGACCGCGGCCCAGTGATGGTCCATATCGGCAGCAATCTCGATAAGGTCTATGGTGCGCGCTGGCGCGCCAAGGCCATTGGCGCGCCGGTGGAACTCCAGCCGGATGCTGCGTACGGGCGTTTCGTGCGCGACGATTTCTCGTCAGTCATCGGGCTCGGCGCGATGGGGCAGGCTGCGGCCATTCAGCCGCGCGTCGAGCGGATCTACGCGCAGATCGCCGGCGAGAGCAGGAAGTCGTACGACTACCGGCGATTGATCTTGCCCGTCCTGTGGAAGACGGGCGTCGCGGCCCTCTCCGTCTCCAAAGTTGATCGGATTTTCTAGGCTGGGCGCCCCCCTCCGTTCTCGACCCGCAAGCGCCGCGAGCCGAACCCTTGCGATCGGCGCTATCGTCGCCGTTGCGCGCGCGCCCCGTGCCTCCTGATCGCAAGGCAGAGGCGCACAGCGATTGCGGCCGCCGACAGCCTGGAATCCGCCAAGCCTCGATCAGTTGCGGGAACCGACACGCACCGAGACTTTCGACTGGAGCATGCGGGCGATCTCCCATGGACCGCACTCGCCGAGACTCATGATGGCAGCGTTGACGAAGCGGGCCGGCATCGGATCCGCGAGACTGGACAGCTCCTCGCATAGCAAGCCAAGGCACCGCGCAAGGCCTGCGCGCTTGTCGTTGCCGTCTGACTTGCAGCCATCCTCGCCGGTCTCCTGGTCGAGTGCACGGCTTGTGCAATGCGGGTCGAGCGCCTCTCCAGCGGCGCCGATCAGAGTCGCGGCAAGATGAGCCCCGATGTCGCGTGCTTCCCTCTGCAGGTACAGGAGGCCTGTGAGGAACGCTTCCCGCCGCTCCCGATCCATCTCGCGCATGCTATCGGCCAGGTGTCGGCCGCGAGCGGTGCCCTTCCTCGATTTGCCATCCTCGCTCACGCTGGACGGCTGCGATGACGACGCAATGCCGATGAAGTTGCGATTGCCCATGCCACTGTCCTCCGCGCTTCCAGCGCCCCAAAGAACGAGACTTTCCCAGGCCGTCTCGAGCCCAAGAGCGCCCGCCATCCCCGTTGCCTGACCGTTTCGCCGCTCAAGGCAGAGCGAGGGGGCACAGGCGAGGGACGCGATATCGATGAGCCAGAGGGGAGTCTGCCGGCGCAGGGGCGAGGCCTGAAGCCCTGGACGGTAAGGAAATGTAAATCATGCCCCGCCCCCGCCGGGACAAGCCGCGGTCAGGGGGACGCCAAGACTTGCGTTGAGCATTCGCCCCGCTTCGATGTCCTGCCGAGCGATACTCACGGCACCCGGATCCATCCGGTCGGGGCGTCGACGCGGACGACATGCAAGAGAGTGGAATTTCGCTTCTCTGCCGCAATCTCCCGGAGCATCAAGGGCCTCAAACCACCGTGAGATTTGCCGAATCGCCCCCCTCTCATCATAAACACGGCTTGCAGACGACGACGCATCGATTAGCTTAACCTGACGATCGTGGAGGCCAGTCGGCCTCCAAATGGAGCTGCGTATGCGCTGGCGTATCGTTCTCGCGTTCGACCAAAGGACGATCCTGTTTGATCCGCGGGTGTTCGCGATCACGCGCCCGGACGGATGCAATGTGACGCTGACCGCTGCCCAGTCGTTCGTCCTCGACCTCTTGTGCAAGCACCAGTGGCTCACGCGCGACATGCATGCGATCGCGACGAATGGCCGACCGGCGGACTATGAGAGCCGTGTCCTTGCCAACCACGTCCTGGCACTGCGGCGCGCTCTGGGGGCCGATGCCATCGTCACGGCCAGGCACCAGGGATACAAGCTCGTCGGCCAGGCAATCCAAGTGCCGGTCGATGCCACGTCATCGCCGCGACCGACGGTCATCGATGTCTCGCCCGAGGGAGAACTCGTCCCGTCGGACTTCCTGGGGCACCCAGACGAAGATGCGACGGGAATCCGCAACCAGCGGATCGACGTCATCGGCTACATGCGCGCCACCCTCGGATGGGCAACGATCGTCGTCGAAACCGGCGCCGCCGGATCGGTCAGGGTGGTGTTCAACAACGAGACCGTCACCGAGGCCGCCCTTGCGGCTATTCGAGCGTACCTGATGGCCGGCCCATGGACATCAGCGGCGATCGACGACGGCGAGGCGTTCACGTCTGCTTCAGCGTCGGAGGCGATCGCGCTGCTGCACGACGTTCGGCGGGTTCGGTACGCGTCGGAGCGACTCGCGCTCGACAATGGCGAGCTGGACCACCGCACGGATCCGCTGGCTATCGCATTCGCCGCATGGCGCGAAGCCCCTTCATTCGAGCAGATCATCGAGCGCTTGCGCTCCAACAACGCCGACGCTCACGCGATCGTCTCGGCCCCGTCCCTGCGCGGCCCGATCCTCACCTATATCGGCCGGCAGATGGAGGCCGTGTATAACGACAAGTGGCGGACGCAAGCTCTCGGCATGCCGGTCGTCGAGCAACCTGATCGCGAATACGGCATGATCGTGCAGGACGATTATGCGTCCGTGATGGGACTTTCTCTTGTCGGCGCCCGGTACAGCGGCCAGCCGCGCTTCGAGCGGATCAAGGCTGCGATCGCGTTCGACGGAGTCAACGCACGGCGGTTCGTCTACCAGAGGATCATGCTGCCGCTCGTCCAGAGAGACCGAGTTTCGGTCCTTTCGGTCACGAAGGTTGACCGTATGGTCGCGCCGAGGGCCAACCTCCACTCGTGACGCGCACGGTCGCTCTTGACGCTGGCCGTCAGCGCGGCGCCAGCCGCGCCGACCACGGGTCCGTTCACGCGCGCACCATCTCGCCGAGGCGCCACCCGGACGCTGCACGGCTTGCGGACACCGCCTTGATCGTCGCCGCATCGCTCCACAGGAGACGGACTCCGCGGATGTCACCCCGCGCGCTGCCGAGCCAAGCGACGTCCTGCACCGCGCGGTCATAGCCGTATGCTGCTGCCATGCCGCGCTCGTAAAGGTCCGACGCGAGGAACGCTGCATCTCCCGCGATGTCCCAACAGGACACCGCAGCAGAACGCGACAGCTCGGAAAGCATGCCTGCGAGGCCGAGGCCACGCTTGTCGGAGCGCGTCCACCCGCTTCCGCACCAGCCGATCGGCTTGCCGACAGACTGCGCGAGCGTGAGTGCCTCTCCCGAGAGGCGGATCGCCTCTCCGGGAATAGGTTCGGCATCACTCCTGTCGCGGATCGCGTGCAGGCTCTCAAGAGCGCCGGCAAACGTGGGCTTCGGCTGGATAACCCGCTCTGCGCAACAGCTGGCGATCTTGGCGAACAAGGATTCGTCGCACGCGGCAAGGGCTTGGCTCGTGACTCCTCGCTCGACTGCAGCAAACCAATACGCCTGGTCAAGCTTGCATTGACGCGGATCGAAGAAAGCGGTCTGCGGATACCAGCTCTTCGGGTGCCTTTCGAGTACCCAGCGGTTGAGAGCGTCGAGCCGCTCCAGATCCACGCATACGATCAGGTCGAGATCGATCCTGTCCAATGCGCGCGCCGCCTGCAACAGCATGAGCGCCGTTTCCCTGTCACGCGGACGGATCAAGTCGAGCGCGAATCCTGCGACGACGTCTGACCGTCCCGAGAACAGCCGCTGCAGATCTAGATCATTGATGGGCATGTGATCGCTCCCTGCGTTCATATGGGATGGAGCCCGCCCAATACTCTGCGTGGCGGGCCTCAGCGATCACGAACAGTCGCAGGATATGGTTAACAACGTACTATTACGGGACTTTCAGTTAAGTCTTGCAATTGATTTTCGCATGACTCCCAGTGCTGCACTCGTCGAGTGGACCAAGTTTCCCCCCGGGCCCTTAAAGTCAGTACCGGAGCGCCACACACGTGGTGCGTGCAGGCCGCACGCGCCGGAATGGAACCGTCAGTTCGTTCACGACAGCGAGCGTCGCGGAACAGCGAGTGCCGAGAGCGCTCAGCTCCGTGTCCGAGGCCGCAAGCTCCGTCTAGAGGATCGACGCGCGACGCGCTGAGAGCGCACGTGCGCTGGAGATCCCGGTATCCTCCCGCGCCAGGCACAGGAGCGCGGCGTCGAGGACGCGGCGCGCCGTCGGATCAGGCAAGGCTGCGGCCTCGGCGCGCAGCAGGGCGATGCACCCGCGCAGCCCATCGGCCTCTCCGCGCTTCGGCCGGCGGCCGCGACGGCGCGGCACGCGCCGCAAGGCGTCCACCTCCGCCGCCGCCAACGCCGCAGCACCAAGCAGGAGGGCGACAAGAGCCTGCCCGGCCAAGGACGCTTCGCCCTGGAGATAGCGCAGGCTCGCGCAGAGCGACATCGGCGCCGCCACGCCCCCTGCCGGTCCTGGGCACGGCCCGGCCGCCGCATCGGCAGCGGCACCCTTTCGCGATGTCGCGTGCGCGATGAACCGGCGCTGCGTCATGCTGCTCCCTTCCAGGACCCGCCGGGGCTGCGTTCGCCGTCGAGACGCGTCGGACGGCCGCGCCGCCGGCGCATGCCACGAGGATGCAACCAGCGGCGGCGCACCGGGGTGCGATGGGGTGTGTATCGGTGTGCTGTCGCGCGATGGCCGCGCCATGCGCCGGTCGGCGCCGCTGAGGCTCAGGCGATGTCCGCGCTGATCACGAGCAAGCGGCGGCTCTTGCGGTCGCGGCCATCGAAGGGAAAGGCGACGCGCTCGTAGAAATAGCTGCGCCCGGCCTGTCCGTCAGCCCCCGCGACCGTCCGGTCGATCGTGATGCCGACCGACCAGCGGCTCGGCTCGCCCAGCGCCATCGCCTTTGCGTAATGCGCCAATGTGAGGTTGCGGTACACGGGGTCCGGAATATCTCCCAGGCGCAAGCCGACCATTCGTTCGGCCGGATATCCCTCGAACGAGGTGGAACCGCCGAACCGCCACTCCGCGGGATCCTTGCCCATCGGGCACTCGATCAGGAAGACCCGCTCGGCCGTGCGCTTGAGAGCATCGAGAAGAGCCTGAGACCGCCCGCCCGACGCCTGTTCCCAGCCCGTCCGCGCGAGCAAGCCGAATGCGGCGTCGTTCGCGCGCGCCTGGAACGAGCCGTCGAATGGCAAGCGGCGCGAACGCCGCCGCCCGTCGACGGCAGAGGCATCGAACTGCGGATTGCCCGATCGCCGAGCGGCTGCACGAAGCGCTCCGGACAGCCAGCGCGCCCGCAACGGGGCGAAGGTGCTGACCGTGCGCGCGCCGCAGGCAGCGCCCGCCGATCGCGGAGGTCCAGACGGCATCCGCGGGGGCGGCTCCTGACCGCCCGCCAGGCGCCATTCAACGATCGCAGACGCCGCGCCGGACTCCCGCACGAGCTGCGACGCGGCGTCTATGGCGAAAGGCGTCACGGACGCCGGGTCGATCTCCATGAAGATGCAGCCGGCATCGTCGAGGAAACGGATCCAGCCCCGGCGGATCAACCGGTCCACGAGCTGCTGCCCAGCCAGCTGGGGAGCGAGCCCCACCATCGCATGGACGCCGCGCCAGTGGGTCGACGGCATGGCGACCACGTCTCCCGCGGCGGTGATCCAGGTGATCCGGCGCGGCACTGTCGGTCCCACGCATCCTCGTGACACTGTCATCGTCCCCGTGCGGCACGGTAGCCCATGCGCGGCACGGAGTCGATTGCAGGCAGGCCGGCGGCCACCTCGTTCAGCGCGGCACGGATCTCGCTGACGATCTTGTCGATCCGCTTGGGCTGAGGCTCATAGCCATGCGCCTGGGCGAGGGCCTTGCACAGCGCCGCGCGCGTCACCGTGCGCGGCTCGCCCAGCGCGGCCGCGTCGAGAAGGGCGCGCACGACGAGAGACTGCGTGGCAGAGAGCTGCACCTCCCGTCCCGCGTGGCGCAGACATCCCGACGCCGCGTCGAAAGTCCACGCGCCGAGCCGGGAGTCGCCGCCGCCGGCCGCGCGCTCGACCCGCCGCCGGATCGCCCGCAGGCGCGCGTCGATCACGTCGATCGACGCCGGCTTGGCGATGAAGTCCTCCGCCCCGCAGTCTAGGCACCAGGCCTCCTCCTCCGGCGCGCTGGTCAGGACGACGACCGGCGGCCCGCCGGCGGCGACGATGTCGACGAGCAGCGCCGCGCCGTCGCCGTCAGGCAGATGGAGGTCGAGAAGCACAGCGTCGAGGGATCCGCCGGAGGACCCGTCGTCGGCAGCGCGCAGCGCCGCGCGCGCCGCGGCCAGGGTCCCGGCATGCACGACCACGTGCCCGCGCCGCCGCAGCGACGGCACGATCACCTCGAACAGCGCGGCATCGTCTTCGACGAGCAGCAGGCGCGCCATCCGCAACCCCTCCCGGCGTGGCAGAGCGCAGGATGATGCAGCATCGCCGCCAAGCCGTCACGGGGGCGCTGCGCCTACCCCCGGCGGACGAAATCCTCCGCCACGGGCACGCGCCGCAGCGTCCGTCGCTCCTTCGGGTCGAAGGTCGTGCGGGCATGCTGCAGGGCGCGGTTGTCCCAGATGATGAGGTCGCCCGGCGTCCAGCGGTGCCGGTACATCAGCGCCGGATCGGACAAATGGCGCACGATCTCGTCGAGCAGCGCGTCGCCTTTCGCCTTGTCCAGCTCGACGATGCGCGCGGCCGTCAGGTAGGAGCAGAACAGCACCTTGCGCCCGGTCTCCGGATGCTGCCAGACGAGCGGCTGCACGGCCTTGCGCACGTTGGGGCCCGACGCGCTCTCGTCCGGCCGGCTGTTGTAGTCGCCGTCATAGTCGAACATCTGCAGCGAGTGCAGCCCGGCGATCCGGTCCTTGAAGGCCTGCGGCGCCCGGTCGTAGGCGAGGCCGCAATTCGAGAACTGCGTGTCGCCGCCCGCGCTCGGCACCTCGATCGCATAGAGGCAGACCGCCTTCAGCGGCACCTCGAAGAACGTATTGTCCTGGTGGAAGTGCAGCTCGCCGTCGCCGAGAACGCCGCCCTCGCGCGCGTTCGAGACGAACAGGAACTTCTGCCCGGTCTTCTGCATGGCCGGCGCCCGCATGGCGACCGGGCCGAACAGCTCGGCGAAGCGCACCTGGTCCTCCGCCTCGAGCTGCTGCCCGCGGAACAGCAGCAGGTAGCGCTCGTTGAAGGCGCGATAGAGCGCCTTGACCGTCGCCGGGTCGAGCGGGCGGCGCAGGTCGACGCCGCGGACCTCGGCGCCGAGCGCTTGGCAGAGCGGCTCGATGGTCATGCCCGCCGGCAGCGCC
>JAEULF010000226.1 GCA_016793965.1 Alphaproteobacteria bacterium
GTTGCTGCAGCCGCCGCCGACGATCATGAAGGGCTGATGCTCGTGGATCAGCTTCTTGACGGCGCCGACGCCCTTGGCGGGCAGGCACTCGTCGTCCTCCTTCACGTAGACGATCTTGCGGCCGTGGATGCCGCCCGCGGCATTCGCTTCCTCGAAGACGATCTGCACCGCGTTGAACTGCGGGATGATGATGTTGGCGAGGGGGCCGGTGAGGGCGCCCATCGCGCCGATCTTGACGGTGTCGCTCGTCACGCCGGTCTCGGCCTTCGCCGCGCCGGCGGCGAGAGCGATCGCTGCCGCGCCCGCTAGCGCTAGCGTCCTGAATGATGTCTTCATGGCGTCGTTCCCTCCACGGTTTCTCTCTTGCGCGTTCGTTGCTTGTGTCCACCGCTCCTCTCGCGGCGGCGACTACCTCGGCGGGTCCACCTCCACGGTCTGGAACTTTCCGGGGCAGGTGAGCTCGATGCCCTCGTAGTCGTCGGAATGGTCGATCTCGATGTGCTTGATGCCAGGCGCCTGGTGCATGCAGTCGCCCGGATAGAGGGTGACGTGCCCGACTCCCTCGTACTCGAACTTGATCCAGCCCTTCAGCACGAAGACCATCTGGAACTCGAGCTCGTGCTTGTGCCAGGCGGCACGCTCCTTCACGGCGGGGTTCGCCTTGACGATCTTGGCGTCGTAGGCGCCGCCGGTCGCCTCCGCGATGCCGAGGTCGCGATAGACCATGAACTTGCGCGGCCCTGCGTCGTACGTTGCGCCCTCGCCTCGGTTGATCGAGAAGCGGGTGCCCTTGAAGCGCTTGTCGCTCAAGATATTGCGTGTCCGCTCTTTGGTCGCGGCTTCACTCATGCGAATCCTCCTTCGCTTGCACGGACGCGAGCTGCAAGCTTCGCTGGCAATTTCCTGCGGCGCAGCAACAAAGATGAACTTGCGTTCATCTAATCTAGTGCGGAATTGAACGGGGCCTCAAGGGGCATGCCCCGGACGCGGAAGCGGGGCAGACCGGCGCCCGACGTGGATCAGGGAAGCGTCGCTGGCTCAAGCGCGGGCAGGACCGCAAGCTGCGTGTCGATGTCCGCGGCCGGGAGGCTGGCGATTTCGCGGATCAGCTTGCGCAGGATCGCTTGGCCGAACGAGTTGAAGTCGTCGGCGACCTCCAAGAAGGAGCCGGGACCGCCGATCACCTGCTCCCGGTAGTAACGGTCGAGCTGCATGTCGCGCGGCGTCGGGCCGCCGAAGCGATTGGGCTTGTCGTTCACGATCGGCAGGCCGTTGATCGTGATGTCCTTCGCGAGCGCCGCGGCGCGGGCATCGCCGATCGGACGCCCGGAGTTGTTGACGCCGTCCCCGGAGACGTCGATCACCTTGCGCTCGCTCTCGAAGCCGCTGACGTCGAACAGCTTGACGCTGTAGTCGATGGCGCCGCTGATCGACGTCCAAGCGCCGGTCCGCTGGGGCGCTTCCGACAGGCGCGCGGCGAACGCCGCCGCCGTCTCCGCGTCCTGGATCAGCGTCCAGGGCACGACGGTCTGCTGCAGCTCCGCGCCTGCCCATTCGACGTAAGCGACGGCGATCCGCCCGATGGCGCCCGAGCGTATGGCGTTGACCACGCGCGGATGCATGATCGCGGCGACGTAGCCCTGGCGCTGCAGCCTTGCCTCGTCCATGTCGATCGATCCAGAGATGTCGACGGCGAGGATGAGCTGGAGATCGACCGGGAGATCGGCTGCGCGCGCTCTCGGCTGGTTGAAAGCGAGTGCGGCGATGAAAGCCGCTGCAAGCACGAAAGCCTTGCGCATGTCATGCCTCCGTCGATCCCGACGCATCCAGGTTACCGCCAGTCGCTCGCGCTCGCCAATGGCCGGCATCGCGCCACAGCCCGACTGCCGATCCCGCCGGCCATTCCTGCCGGTTATGGAGACGAGTACGGACCAGCTCTCGCGCCCGCTCCCGATCTGCCGTGAAATCCCGGTGCCCGGTCCGGCGCTCTATGCCGGCCAGCATGGCGCAGGCCCTGGGGAGGCCAATGGCAATGGACCGCGTGATGAGGGCGGGCATCGAGCTGGATCCGACGCATGCGGATGAGCTCCTCCGCTCGCGGCCGCCGATCGACTTTGTCGAGCTGTCCCTCGATCGCTGGCGGCGTCTCGGTCCTTCTGAGCAGCGGCTGCTCGCGTTGGTCAGGCACGCTTATGCCGTCACTTGCGTCGCACGGGTGGATCCGGTCGGTTGCGCAGACGGGGTAGAGGATATCTGCACGGCGAACCTCAGGGCGTTGTGCCTTGCGGTCGAGCCTGCCGACGTTTCCGTGCGGCTCGCGTCCGTGCCGCGCGATTGCGGCGTCCCTGGGGCGGCGCTCCCTCTCCCCTACGACGAAGCGACGTTGGACTCTCTGTCGGCCATGATCTGCGGCATCCAGGATCGACTGGGCCGGCGCGTCCTCCTCGAGAACAGGCCGGCGCAGGTGCAGTTCAAGCGGTCGACGATGACGGGTGCCGTGTTCCTAGCGGCGATCGCGGAGCGGACCGGGTGCGGCATCCGACTCGATCTGGACAAGGCTCCTGTCGGCGAGTCGAGTCCCGGGTCGGCGACGGCGCTCGATCACCTGCTCTCGGCTCTGCCTCCCGCGGCGATCGCGCTGCTGTGCCTCCGGGCGGATCGCCGGGGGTCCTCGGTTGCCTGCCCTTCGCACGCGAACCTGGCGCGAGCGGTCGCATGGCTCGGGCCGCGGCCGGCGGTGCTTGCCCGAGGCGGGGACGAACTGCCGTGCAAATCCCTCGTCGGGGCAGCTCTCGCTTGCAGGGCGCAAGGAGCTATGGCCCTGCCCGTCGCTGCTTGACGCCAGGTCCGGTGACGCAGACGATGTGCTCGCCAGCGGCGTGACGGATGGGGCATCGCTCGATGGAGCTGCAGCAGATCCGGTACTTCCTGGCCGTCGCTCGGTCGATGAACTTCACCCGTGCGGCGGATGAGTGCAACGTCACCCAGCCGGCCCTCAGCAAGGCGGTCAAGAAGCTCGAGGACGAGCTCGGCGGTCCGCTGTTCTTCCGGGAGCGCGCCAACACCAACCTCACCGACCTCGGCCGGCTCATGCTTCCGCACCTCGAGCGCACCTACAACGCGGCGGAGTCGGCACGCAGCGAGGCGCGCGGCTATCGCAAGGGCGAGATCGCGCAGCTGCGCATCGGCCTGATCTGGTCCGCCCCTGTCACGATCCTCCTTGATGCGCTGAACGAGGTCGCCCGAACCTTCCCTGGGCTGCTGCTCGACTTCGAGCGCGGCTCGGTCGCGTCCATCGTCGACCGCCTCGTCGAGGGTGCGCTGGACGCCGGCGTCGTGACGGACGGCACGGTCGGCTCCAACCGAATCGACCGCTGGCCGCTCTTCCGAGAGCGTCTCGCTGTCGCCTGCCCGCCGGGCCACGCCTTGGCGTCCGAGGACTCGGTGCCCTTCGGCGCACTCGCGCGGCATGCGGTGGTCGAGCCTGTCGACCAGGATGCCGCCGAGGTCGTGAAGCTGCTGGAAGAGGCGACGGGCGTCGCGCTCAACGTCAGGCATCGCGCAGCCCTGCCGGATCTCCCCGGACTCGTCGCATCCGGACTAGGCCTTGCTGTCGTTCCGTCCGGCGCGGCGCAGCGCTTCGGGAGCGCTGTCGTCCGGCCGATCGCCGACGAGGCAGGAACGTTCGGCATTTGCCTTGCGGCGGTGTGCGGGCGACCCTACTCGCCAGCGCTCGGCGCGTTCATCCGCCTGATGCGGGTGCGGAGCCAGTCCGGCCGGCTGGCAGCGAGCGCAGCGCAGTGAGAATGTCGTCGGGCTCGGCGCGCCTGCGGAAGTCGGGATCGACGAAGCGGAAGCGCACGATGCCGTCTCGGTCGACGACATAGGTTGCCGGCACGGGCAGCGTCCACGCCTCGTTCCCGTGGCGCAGCGGGAGGTCTGGCCCGTCCGCCTGGAAGACGTCGAGAATCGCTTCCGGCAACCTGAACAGAATCCCGAACGCCAGCCCGACGCCGCCGTCCGCGTCGGACAGGATGTCGAACGGAAGCGCGAGCTTGCGCTTCGCGTCGGTCGCCGCCTCGCCGGTGTCCGGCGTGATCGCGACCAGGCTTGCTCCGGCCGCGGCGATCGCCGGAGCAGCTTCGCGCAGCGCGGCCAGCGCCGGCCGGCAGAACCTGCACCACTCGCCGCGGAAGAAGCTCACGACCAGCGGCCCGCGCGCGAGCAGCTCCGCCGAGTCCACCAGCCTCCCCTCGACGTTCGGCAGCAGGAACGACGGCATCGGCTGCCCGACCGCGACGCTGTCCGCGACCAGCGCGCTCGCCAGCAGCTGAGCGATGCCGACGCGATAGGCCTCGACGTAGCGCGGGTCGCCGCGCTGCTCGAAATCCGCCCTGATCCGCTCAAGCTCTTCGGCAAGCTTCATGTCACCGCGCCTCCAGAGTCACCCGGGACGCTAGCACCGGGAGCGCTAGGGCGGGCATTCCTCGGCGTCATCGAAACGATGGACGAACGACCATGGGAGTTTAGGCGCTCTCCGGTGAGGATCGCAGTTGCCGCGCAGTCGCGGAAGCCTCGGGAGGCGAGTATGGTCAGGCACAGGAAGGAGCATGGGCGGCCGCATGTCGTCGTGGTCGGCGCCGGCTTCGGCGGTCTTGCTTGCGCCAATGCGTTGGCAGATGCGCCGGCGCGGCTGACCGTGATCGACAGGCGCAACTACCACCTGTTCCAGCCGCTTCTCTATCAGGTCGCCACCGCTGCGCTGGCGCCGACGAGCATCGCGACGCCGATCCGAAGCATTGTGGGGCGGCAACGCAACACAACGGTCCTCATGGACGAGGTCCGGGGCGTCGATCGCGCCGGCCGTCGCGTCTTCTTGAGCGAGCAGGCAATCACCTACGACTTCCTGGTCGTCGCGACCGGCGCGCGCCACGCGTATTTCGGCCGCGACGATTGGGAGCCGTTCGCGCCCGGCATCAAGAAGATCGAGGATGCGATGGCGATCCGGCACCGCATCTTGCTCGCCTTCGAGCGCGCCGAGATGATCGATGACCCGAAGGAGCAGCGCCGGTTGCTCACGTTCGTCGTCGTCGGCGGCGGGCCGACCGGCGTCGAGCTGGCCGGCGCCATCTCCGAGCTGGCGAAGACCGCTTTGGCGAAGGATTTCCACTGGATCGACCCGGCCTCGGCGAGGATCGTGCTGGTCGAGGCAGGCCCGCGCGTCCTGCCGAGCTTCCCGGAGGCCCTGTCAGCGCGCGCCGCCTCGGCGCTCGAGCGCCTCGGAGTGGAGCTCAAGCTCGGAGCAGCCGTGACGGCGTGTGACGGCACAGGCGTGTCGGTCGGGGACGAGCGCATTGACGCGGGAAACGTGCTATGGGCCGCTGGCGTGCGCGCTTCGCCCGCCGCGCGCTGGCTCGGCGCGCCGGCGGACAAGGTAGGCCGGGTGATCGTGGACGGATCGCTGGCCCTGGCCGACGATCCTCATGTATTCGTGATCGGCGATACGGCGTCGGTTCCTCGGGGCGACGGCAGGCCGTTGCCCGGAGTGGCGCCGGTCGCCAAGCAGCAGGGCTTGCACGTCGCACGCACGATCAAGGCGATCCTGGGCGGCGCGACTGTGCCGGCACCCTTCCGGTATCGCGACTTCGGCAGCATGGCGACGATCGGCCGGCGGGCGGCGGTCGCGGACTTTGGGCCCGTCCGCATGAGCGGCTTCGTGGCCTGGATCCTCTGGGGGGTCGTCCACGTCTACTTCCTCATCGGCTTCAGGAGCCGGGTAGCCGTGGCGGCGGAGTGGCTCTGGGCCTATCTCACCTACAAGCGCGGTGCGCGACTGATCCTCGGGCTGGCCGGCGCTGAGCGGGCCGATTCCCGGCCGTCGGCCGCCGCGGCCAACTAGACCTGCAGCAGGGAGAGCGACGATGAACGCGAGCACGCTTGCCATGGGGAACGCGGCTGCGGCCAAGGAGGCTGATGCTGAAGCCGAGCATGGCACGTTCGACAGCGTGTCAACAGCGAGCGCGGCGCGCGCTGACGCAATGCCGGCGCGCGCGAGCCTCGCCCGCATCGTCCTCGATCGCTTCCGCCCGCACGGGCTCGGCGTCAAGGACCCGCTCTACCGGCCGGTGCTCTTGTCTAAGGTGGTCGCTGCGGTCTGCGCGTTCGCGATAACCGTCATCGCCGCGATCTCGACGCAGACGGAGTTCGTCGGGTGGTCGCCCGAGCAGGTCACGAACGGTGCCATGGTCCTGGGCGGGGAGGTGCTGCTCGCCTGGGCGTCGCTGGCGACGCTCCTGCTGCGGCGCTACATGCTGGGTCGCGTGCTTCTCATGCTTTTCGTTGTCGCCGTGATGGTGACGGTCAGCGTCGGGCTGGGGTCCAATACGGGCGTCGACCTGATCGGCACGGTCTGCCTCATCGCGACCCCGTTCCTCATCTTCGCATGGAAGGAGAGGGTGGCGATCGTCCTGGCGACGACGCTCGCGGTCGCCGCGGCATTCGGGCTCAAGGAGTGGCAGCTCAACTTCGCGCCGCTGGTCGAGGTGAGCGAGCGCGAGATGACGCTCAATCGCTACGCCGCCTTCTTCATCAGCATCGCGATCGCCGCCTTCATCGCTTTCCTCCACCATTCGGCGGAGGCAGCGAAGGACGCGCTCGCCGCGGAGCAGGAGCGGTCGGAGAACCTGCTTCTCAACATCTTGCCGCCGGCGATCGCCGATCGGCTCAAGGCCGGTCCGTCGGTGATCGCGGACGCGCATGAGGAGGTGACGATCCTGTTTGCCGACCTCGTGGGATTCACGACGTTCTCCTCGTCCCGGACGCCCGAGGAGGTCGTCCGTGTCCTCAACAAGATCTTCTCTGCGTTCGACGAGCTGGCGTTCCGCCTCGGCGTCGAGAAGATCAAGACGATCGGCGACGGCTACATGGCGGTGAGCGGACTGCCGGTCCCGCGTCCCGACCATGCGAAAGCGGCGGCGAAGATGGCGCTGGGAATGCTGCGCCTGATGGAGGATGTCCGCCGGCTCGAGGGCGTCGAGATCGGCATCCGCATCGGGCTGCATACCGGCCGGGTCGTTGCCGGCGTCATCGGTCGGCGGAAGTTCACCTATGACCTCTGGGGCGACGCGGTGAATACGGCGAGCCGGATGGAGTCGTCCGGCGCACCAAATCGGGTGAACGTCAGCGAGGCGACTTACCAGATCTTGCAGGAGAGGTTCCGCTTCACGCCGCGCGGCTTGGTGGCCGTGAAAGGCAAGGGCGAGATGGCCTGCTACTTCCTGGACGGTCGCAAGGAGAGCTGAAGCTGCGGGACTTCGCGTTCAGCCCTGTCGGACGGACCTCCGCGCAAGGTTCGCAAGCGGAATATTCGGCTACCAATGGTGTCATGCCCTCGATGGAAGCTTGCGCGGAAGATTGACGCGGCCTAATGCTTCCGACCATGGCCTGACCGTCGGCGCCCGTCGCTGGCGGATGGGCACTCTGAGCCGGGAACCGAAGACGTTCCGGCCAATTCGGGGGGAGACCATGACAGCCAAGATCACGGGAACCAAGCGGACGGCCAAAGCGAGCCGCCGATCCTTCATCAAGGCGGCCGGCGTCACCGGCGCCGTGGCGGGCGTCGCGGCGATCGCGATGCCGAAGGTCGCGCGCGGGCAGGCCAGCCCGATCACGATGCGTTGGCAGAGCACGTGGCCGGCGAAGGACATCTTCCACGA
>JAEULF010000238.1 GCA_016793965.1 Alphaproteobacteria bacterium
TGGCGGGGATCATCGACGCAGAGGCGATCGGCTGCGATGTCGTGCCGGGCGGCGAATGGCTGACCGCCCATGCTCCGTCGCGCGCTGCAGCGCTGCGCCAGGCGGCCGACGAGCTCCGCTCGTTCGGGCTGCCGGCAACCCTGACGGATCGCGAGGAGATGCGGGCGCGCGGCATCGCCGGCGCGGAGATCCATGCCGGCCTGCATCTCGGCATCGGCTTCGGCCTGCATCCGTTGCGCTACGTCCGCGGCCTGGCCGCAGCCGCGGCGCGGCACGGCGCGGCGCTGCACGGCGGCAGCCCCGTCCTCGCATGGGACCGCCAGGGCGGCGACCACGTGCTGCGCACGCCCGGCGGCGAGGTACGCTCGCGTCGCGTCATCGTCGCCACCAACGCCGACACGCCGGAGGCGCTCGCCGCAGGTCTCGCCGGCCGGGTCTTGCCCGCGCTCTCCAACATCATCGTGACGCGCCCGCTCGCGCCGGCGGAGCAGCGCGCGCAAGGCTATGTCGCGACCGACCTCGCCTATGACAGCCGCCATCTCCTGCATTATTATCGGCTGCTGCCCGATGGCCGCTTCCTGCTCGGAGCTCGCAGCAGCACGCGGGAAGGGCCGATCGCGGCAGCGCGCATGCGCGCGGCGATGCGGCGGCGCCTCGGCCGCCTCTTCCCGGCCTGGGCCGATGTCGAGACGCCGCATTTCTGGCGCGGCCGGATCGCTCTGGCCGCCGACCGGCTGCCTCATGTCGCGCCCCTCGCCGGGGTCGACGGCGCCTTCCTCGGCATGGCCTTTCACGGCAGCGGCATCGCCATGGGCAGCTGGGCGGGCCGCGCGCTCGCCGGCCTGGCCGCCGGCCGCATCGTCGCAGGGGACTTGCCGGCACCGCTCGCCCAGCCGCTTCCCGCCTTTGCGTTTCCTATACTGCGTCCGTGGTACCTCAGGGCTGCGTACGGGTGGTACGCTCTGCGCGACGAATGGCTGTGAGCCGATCGCCGCGACCTGGCCAGGGAGGCTGCTCGATGGTCCGTTGCCTCTGCATCCTGCTCGCGACCTGCGCCGCCGTCGCTCCTGCCGCGGCCGCCGCCGAGGCGCGGCGCTTCCCGGTGAAGCCGGCGCTGACGGAGCCGGCGCCGGACTCCAAGTCGCGCGTCTTCCGCAAGGATCGCAAGCCGGAGCGCTTGGGGCCCGTCGCGATCGCGCGCCCCTCCGACCGCATGGCGCGCACGGAGGTCCGCCCAACGTCGGCGCCGCGCCCGACCGTCATGACCCCGTCGGCGCGCCGCGGCAGCTCGACCTTCAAGTCGCACACGGGCACCCACGGCTCCGCCCCCATGCGGCCCCGTTCCGCCGTCCGCTGACGCGCCGGGCGCGCGGGACGGCTCAGCCGCCCGCTGCCCGGCGCTTGGCGAGCCGCAGGACGGCGCCGAGCACGGGCACGCTCTCATAGACCTGGGAGGCGGCATCCCAGTGGTCGATATGCGCGGCGACGCGGCCGGTCGCGTCGAATGCGACCTCGCTCATGCCCTCGATCGCAAAGCCCGGCGTGCCCGGCCCTGCGCCCCGGCGCCGGCCGGTGAAGCGCCAGCGCAGGTACCCCGCCGACGTGCCCAGGGCCGCATCCAGGGTCCGGAAGCGCGGCTCCTCGATCGCGGCGAACATATGGCGCAGCATCGCCTCGACGCGGTCGACGCCGGCGATGTCCTGGAATGGATCCTTGAACCGCACGCCCGGGGCGAGCAACGCCCTGCCGGCGGTCACGCTCTCTGGCGTCAGCGCCTCCCACCAGGCGGCATAGGCGCGCAGCCGCTCCATGGAGAGGTCGCTCATCAGGTCGTGCTCCGCCGCACGAGCGGGAAATAGAGCGCATAGGGCAGCAGCCGCAGCAGCTTGATCTGCCAGGTGAAGCGCCTGGGGAACGTGACCTCGAACCCGCCCGGCCGGTCGAGACCGTCGACCAGTCGCTTGGCGGCCTCATCGGCGTCCATCAGGAACGGCATGCGGAAGTTGTTGCGGTCGGTCAGCGGCGTCCGCACGAAGCCAGGGCAGACCAGGCGCACGTCGATGCCGCAGCGCGCGAGGTCGATGCGCAGCGCCTCCGCCATGTTGATCAGCCCGGCCTTGGTCAGGCCGTAGGCCGACGCCGTCGGCAAGCCGCGATAGCCGGCGACGGACGAGACGATCGCGATCGTTCCCCCGCGGCGCGCCGCCATGCGCGGCACGAGCGCTTCGACGGCATGGACGACGCCCATGACGTTGATGTCGATGAGGCGCCGGAAGGTCGCGGCGTCGAAGCCGTGGCCGGCCTCGTCGACCGAGACAGGCTCGTGCGTTCCGGCATTGAGCAGCGCCATCCCGATCGGCCCGCACTCGTCCTCGATGCGCGCGACGGCGGCGCCGACGGCGGCGCGGTCCGTCACGTCGAGCCCGACTGCGCGGATCGGCGCGACCGCCGCCTCGCCGAGGGCGCCGCGCTCGGCCGCCAGACGCGCCGCGTCGTCGATGCCGCCGACGCTGCGGGCGCTGGCTGCCACCATGCGGCCGAGGCGGGCGTAGCGGATCGCCGCCGCCTGGCCGAGCCCGGAGCTGGCGCCGGTGATCCAGGTCAGGCCCGCAGCTCGCGTCGGGTGTTCGGTCGGCACTGCCATTCCTCCCCTGTCGTCGTGCCGCGACCGCGCGGGTCCCGGCGTTGCCGCAGCGACATGGACCGCGGCGAACCGACGGCAACCTCGCCTTTCCCCTCGCCCGCCCCAGATCCATCGAGTAGGCTCTCGCCCTGGCGCGCGTGGGGACGATCGCGAGGAGAGTGAGCATGAATCGGGACGAAATCCTGAAGCTGCCGTCGGTCCCGGCGGAGAGCCCGAGCTATCCGCACGGCCCGTACCGCTTCATCGACCGCGAGTACCTGATCATCAGCTACGAGACCGATCGGGACGCGATCAAGCATGCCGTGCCGGAACCGCTCGAGCCGAACAAGGACAACATCGTCCTCTACGAATGGATCCGGATGCCCGACAGCTCGGGCTTCGGCGACTACACCGAGAGCGGCGTCGTCATCCCTTGCACCTACAAGGGCGAAGCGGTCAACTTCGTCGCCCAGATGTACCTCAACGACGAGCCGCCGATCGCGGGCGGGCGCGAGGTCTGGGGCTTCCCGAAGAAGTACGCCGAGCCGAAGCTCGAGGTGAAGGCGGACACGCTGACGGGCACGCTGCACTACGGCGGCCAGCTCGTCGCCATGGGCACCATGGCCTACAAGCACGAGTCCCGCGACCTCGCCGAGACGGCGAAGTCGATGACCAAGACGCAGGTCAACCTGAAGATCATCCCGAACGTCACCGGCAAGGGCCACTCGATCTGCCAGCTGGTGAAGTACAACCTCACCGAGATCACGATAAAGGGCAGCTGGAAGTCGCCGGCGCGCCTGCAGCTCGTGCCGCACGTCAACGCGCCCGCGGCCGACCTGCCGTTGAAGAAGGTCATCGGCGGCCTGCACTTCGTGGCCGACCTGACGTTGCCTTACGGCTCCGTCCTGCACGACTACCTGAAGTAGAGGCGCCGGGAGCCGCTCTCGGCCGAAGCGGCACGCCGTTCACCGGCCTGGGACGCCAGCTTGGGATCAGCAAGAGTACGGGCGCCGCGCAAGCCGCGGCGCCCGTCGCTTGTCAGGTCAAGTAATCGTCAGGCCAAGTAGTCGTGGATCACGCGGCCATAGGGCAGCGTCAGATCGGTCTTGATGTGCAATCCGTGCAGCTCGCCGAGCACGGGATAGTTGACCAGCGGCGCGTTGACCGACGGCACCAGCGCCAGCCGGGCATCGCCCATCCACGCGCCCTTCACCGTGATGTCCTGGAACTCGTAGGCCGTGAGCTGCGCGATCGCCGGCTTGCCGTCGACGCCGGGGATGAACTTGAGGTTGACCTGGGTGCGCGCGAGCAGGCTCTCCGTGTCCATCACCTTGGCATCGGCTCGCCTGTGCTTGTAGGTCATCGTCCCCGTCGCGACGCGCACGCCGCTATAGTCGAGGATGCCGGTCAGCGTGTCCTTCTCGACCTTCAGCTCGGGATGCGCGTACTTCATGGGATAGCCCCAGATTTCGCGCCCGCCGGAGACCGGCGGCGAGTTGTTCACGTACATCTGCGCGATGTAGGTGCAGGCCTGGCCCTTGAAGCGGCAGGGGATCGTCAAGGCCGTCGCGGTATAGGCGCCGAAGCCGGTGCCGTCGGGCATATCGACCCATTGGCAGGTCACCTTGTCGCCGTCCGGCTCCAACGGCTCAGGCAACCCTCGGCGGATCGCCGCGGCGTCGGTCCTGTAGGTGATCGACAGGTACTCGCGGTCGAAGAAATGGTAGGGCCCGACAGGAAACATCGGCCGGGCCGCCGGCATGCCTGAAAGGCCGAGGATCTCGTCGCGATTCACCGCAGTGCTCCTTCGTCGGTCGGGCTTACCCCACGCGGGCACTATGCCCGAAGCCGGAGCGCAGGGGAACAGCCCGCCGACGCGCCGATCAGGAGCCCGGGCAGACCGCGGCCGGCGAGTCCGGCGCGGGCATCCCGCCCGTCGCCGCGAGCCGCACCTGCCGCTCGCGCTCGCTCTGGGCCCGCATCTGCTCCCCGTCGCCCTCGAAGACATAGACGACGTCGGCGCCGCGCGCGTTGAAGGTGAGCTTCACCCAGCGGCCGGTCGAGTCGTACCAGAGGTCCATCGCGAGATCGCCGCGCATCTCCCAGCGGCACGCCTCGGCCTTGCCCGACCGCAGCGCGACCTGGTCACGGCCCTTCGGCGTCATCCGCACGGCGACCAGGCGACCGTTCTGCGTGTCCAGGAGGCTGGTCTGGGCGACAGTCGCCGGGTGCCAATAGCTCGTCGGGATGACGTCCGCCGGAGCCATGAAGCGCTTGCCGTCGGCGGTCACCTCGAAGCCCTCCGGCACGGCGCGACCGGTGACGACATGCGACGTGCCGTCGTCGTCCGTGCGCGACTCCAGCGCGACCAGGCGGCCGGCCTGCCAGGTCTCGACGCTGCGGTGGTCGTAGCGGAACAAGGTAAGCCCGGCGAATCGCAGCCGAAGCGCGATCTCGACCGTCGCCACGAGCGTGTCGCCGCTCCGCTCCAGGCTGACCCGGTGCTGCCCGAGCGGCGCGTCCTCGCGCATCACGGCGAAGCCGATGCGGTCCCCCGCCGGGATCGAGGCGGCCGCGCCGACAGCCAGGAGAGCGGTCGCGATCAAGCCCGCCGACGCCAACCCGCAATGCAGTCCCGTCCTCGCCCGCTGGCGCATGCGCCGTCCCTCCTCGTCCTGGTGAGAAGGAGTACGGGCAGGCAAAGCGGCCGGATCACCGGCGGCGGATGCCTGATCGCACGGCCGCAACGCAACCGTCACAATGAGGCAACGCAATGCCCCTAAGCGTTCGTCGCCAGAGGCCGAGCCCCGGCCTGCCCGCCAACATCCGCCAAGCGAGGTTGCCATGACGGACCGATCCGATCCGACGGTGCCCCATCCCTATGACGTGCACATGGAGGAGCGCGAGAACTTCGGCTCCAACGAATCCGCCAATCCGACCCTCGGCGACGTGATCAACGCCCGCCTCGGCCGGCGCGACGCGCTCAAGGGCATGCTCGCGACGACGGCCCTCGCCACCGGCTTCGGCAGCGCGCTGACCGGAGCGGCAGGCGAGGCCGAGGCCGCCGCGAACACCACGCCGTCCTTCAAGTTCAAGGAAGTCGCGCACGGCGTCAGCGAGACGCACACGGTCGCGGAAGGCTACGAGGCGGACATCCTGCTGCGCTGGGGCGATCCCCTGTTCAAGGGCGTCGGTCCGTTCGACCCGATGAAGCAGTCGGCCGCCGACCAGGAGAAGCGCTTCGGCGCGAACTGCGATTTCGTGGCGTTCTATCCGCTGCCGATGGGCTCGAAGAAGAGCGACCACGGCATCATGTGCGTCAACCACGAGTACGACGACGAGGAGATGATGTTCCCGGGCGTCGGTGCCGCCCAGGACAGCAAGGAAGAGAACTTCCGCAAGATGACCAAGGACCTCGTCGACATCGAGATGGCCGCGCATGGCTGCTCGGTGGTCGAGGTCAAGCGCGCGAAGAACGGCAAGTGGGGCTACGTCCAGGACAGCAAGTACAACCGCCGCATCTCCATGCTGTCCGGCAAGTGCACGGTGTCCGGCCCGGCGGCCGGCCATGCGCGCCTGCGCACCAAGGCCGACCCGGCCGGCATGACCGTCATCGGCACGCTCAACAACTGCGGCGGCGGCTGGACGCCCTGGGGCACCTACCTGACGGCCGAGGAGAACTTCAACGGCTACTTCTGGGGCTCCACCACCAAGAAGGTGAAGGCTGCTGAGGGCGACACCTTCGAGAAGATCGCAGCCGCCGCCAGCGCCGAGACCGGCGGCAAGTTCAGCGCTGCCGACGTCAAGAAGCTCAACAAGAT
Organism: Alphaproteobacteria bacterium; assembly: GCA_016793965.1. Taxonomy (GTDB): domain Bacteria; phylum Pseudomonadota; class Alphaproteobacteria; order JAEULF01; family JAEULF01; genus JAEULF01. The sequence goes on from JAEULF010000238.1 coordinate 6,445, forward strand.
CGAGGGCGAGCCCAAGGCCGGCGACGAGGTCACCGTGCCCGCCCACAAGGACCTGGCGATGCTCGCCCGCTACGGCGCGCCGGGCAAGTGGTACAATTGGGGCGCCTATCACGACCGCTTCGACGTCGAGAAGGACCCGAACGAGATCAACCGGTTCGGCTGGATCGTCGAGATCGACCCCTATGATCCGACCTCGGTGCCCGTGAAGCGCACCGCTCTCGGCCGCTTCAAGCACGAGGGCGCCGGCATGGTCGTCAACAAGGACGGCCGCCTGGTGATCTACATGGGCGACGACGAGCGCTTCGACTATTTCTACAAGTACGTCTCGAAGGACAAGGTCGACGCGAAGGATCGCAAGGCCAACGCCAAGCTCCTCGACGAGGGCACGCTCTACGTCGCGAAGGTCAACGCCGACGGCAGCCTCGACTGGCTGCCGCTGGTGCACGGCCAGGGCAAGCTCACGGCCGAGAACGGCTTTGCCGACCAAGCCGAGGTCATGATCTACGCGCGGCGGGCCGGCGATCTCGTCGGCGCGACGAAGATGGACCGGCCGGAGCACGTCCAGGTCAACCCGAAGGACAACAAGGTCTACCTGACGCTGACCAACAACAGCCGGCGCACCAAGGAGCAGGTCGACAAGGCGAACCCGCGCGCCGGCAACGCATGGGGCCAGATCCTGGAGACGACGCCGCCCGACGGCGACCATACGGCCGTGAAGGCGGCCTGGGACCTGCTCGTGGTCTGCGGCGACCCCTCGAAGCCCGAGATCGGCGCCGTCTACAACAAGGCGACGTCGAAGAACGGCTGGTTTGCCTGCCCGGACAGCATCATGGTCGACCACCGCGGCCGGCTCTGGGTCGGCACCGACCAGGGCGAGGCCTGGGCGAAGGCCTCCGGCACCTCTGACGGCATCTGGGCAATGGAGACCAAGGGCGCGGCCCGCGGCACCAGCAAGATGTTCTGGCGCAACCCGGTCGGGGCGGAGATCACCGGCATCTTCTTCACCCCCGATGACACGACGCTGTTCATCGGCGTGCAGCACCCGGCGGCCGACGGCGCCGAGGAGTGGAAGTCCTTCGGCAAGAAGTCGAGCTTCGAGACCCCGGCGACGCGCTGGCCGGACTTCAAGCCGGACATGCCGCCGCGGGCTTCGGTCGTCGCGGTGCGCAAGAAGGGCGGCGGCGTGATCGGCGGCTGACGCAAGCACGCATCGACGATCGGCCAGGAGCGGCCGCGGCGACACCCGCCGCGGCCGCTTCGACTTCGGACGCCAGGCATGCCATGCCCGGCGGATTGCGGTCGCGCAGGCTTGCGCAATAAAATTTCCCGGCCGGACAAGGCTCATCGCAGGCGCGGACCCAAGCCCCGGATTTGCTGGGATTGGCCAAGAAGCCTGCGGTCTCGATCTACCGTGAATTGTGGCGCGGGTCACTTCTCGCGGCCGCCAGGCTGGCCTATTTCCTTATCGTTCATCCTCGGGAAGGATGATCGCCGCGGGCAAGATGGCCGTTGTCGGCCCGGCAGGGGCCGGCGCATACTTGCCGTTGCGTACCGTGGCTTGGGGCGGTGCCGAGGCGCCAGCATCGCGAGCGCGAGGCCGCTCGCGGTGGCGACGCCGGCGGTGAGGCGGGGATCAGGGGAGCCCGATGGCCATTCTTGCGGCCGCAGTGGATATCTCGGCGCAGCAGGGGCAGCGCATCCAGAAGCTGATCGAGCTGGGCATCGCGCTGTCCGCGGAGCGCAACCGCGACCGCCTGCTCGAGCGCATCCTGCTGGAGGCCAAGGGCCTCGCCAACGCCGACGGCGGCACCCTTTACCTGCGCACCGAGGACGACGCCCTCAAGTTCGCGATCATGCGCACCGACAGCCTGAAGATCGCCATGGGCGGGACGACGGGCAAGCCGATCCCGTTCCCGCCGCTGCGCCTCTACGACCCTGAGAGCAAGCAGCCGAACCACAAGAACGTCTCGACCCATACGGCCGTCGTCGGCCACTCCGTCAACATCCCGGACGCTTACGAGAGCAAAGAGTTCGACTTCTCGGGCACGAAGAAGTTCGACCAGGGCACCGGCTACCGCTCGAAGTCGTTCCTGACCGTGCCGCTGAAGAACCACGAGAACGAGGTGATCGGCGTCCTGCAGCTGCTCAACGCGCAGGATCCCGGCACCGGCGAGGTCATCCCCTTCGGCGCCGACATCCAGCCGCTGATCGAGGCGCTCGCGAGCCAGGCCGCCGTCGCTCTCGACAACCAGCAGCTCATCCAGGCGCAGCGCGACCTCTTGGAGGCCTTCATCAAGGTCATCGCGCACGCGATCGACCGCAAGTCGCCCTACACGGGCGGCCACTGCGAGCGCGTGCCCGTCATCACCGAGATGCTCGCCGAGGCGGCCGTCGAGGACACCGGGATCTTCAAGGATTTCCGCCTGTCCGAGGACGACTGGTACGAGCTGCACATCGCGGCGTGGATGCACGACTGCGGCAAGGTCACGACGCCCGAATACGTCGTCGACAAGGCGAAGAAGCTGGAGACCATCTACGACAGGATCGAGACGGTGCGCGCCCGCTTCGAGATCCTGCGGCGGGACGCCGAGATCGACTACCTGAAAGCCTGCCTCGACCCGGCGACCGACAAGGAAGCCGCGCGGCGCGAGCTCGAGGCGCGCCAGAAGCAGCTCGACGACGACGTCGAGTTCATCAGCCGCATCAACATCGGCGGCGAGTTCATGCCCGACCCGGAGATCGAGCGGCTGAAGCGAATCGCGCAGATGTCGGTGGAGACCGCGCGCTTCCACTCGAAGAAGGACGTCGACGAGCTGAAGACCAAGGGCCAGACGGCGACCGAGTACAAGATCATCGACCGCAAGCGGCGCCCGTTCCTCGACGAGAACGAGGTCTACAACCTGTCGATCCGGCGCGGCACGCTCACGGCCGAGGAGCGCAAGGTCATCAACGACCACATCGTCGTCACCATCGACATGCTGGAGCAGCTGCCCTTCCCCAAGCAGCTCAAGCGCGTGCCCGAGTTCGCCGGCGGCCACCACGAGAAGATGGACGGCACTGGCTACCCGCGCGGCCTCAAGCGCGACCAGATGTCGATCCCCGCGCGCATCATGGCGATCGCCGACATCTTCGAGGCTCTGACGGCGCGCGACCGCCCGTACAAGCCGGCGAAGAAGCTCTCCGAATCGCTGGAGATCATGTGGAAGATGAAGAAGGAGGCCCATGTCGACCCGGACCTCTTCGACCTCTTCCTGCGCTCGGGCGTCTACAAGAAGTATGCCGAGCGCTTCCTGCCGCCGGAGCAGTGCGACCACGTCGAGGTCGAGAAGTACCTCGGCCCGGCGACCGCGGAGCCCCAGCAGAAGCGCGCCGCCGGCTAGCACGAGCAGTACCCGCGCGGCCTTCCCCGGGACCAGGCGCCCATGCCAAAGCAGGTCACCTACTACCTCGCCCTCAACTCGCCCTGGGCCTATCTCGGCTCGCGCCGCCTGGCCGAGATCGCGCGCAAGCACGGCGCCAGCGTCGACGTGCGTCCGATCCGCATCGACGCCGTGTTCGCGGCGACGGGCGGGCTGCCGCTCAAGCAGAGACCGAAGCAGCGGCAGGCCTACCGGATGCACGAGCTGCGCCGCTGGCGCGACCATCTCAACGTGCCGATCAACCTTGAACCTGCCCACTTCCCGGCGGACGAGACGCTCGCGGCCCAGTGCGTGATCGCCGTGCGCGCCGCCGGCGGCGACGCGCTTGCGCTGGCCTCGGCCTTCGGCCGCGTCATCTGGGAGCAGGAGCGGGACCTGGCCGATGCCGCCGTCGTGCGCGATGTGCTGACGGTCCTCGGCCACGACGCCGACAGCATCATGTCAAAGGCGCGCGCGCCGGAGACGGCCGCTGAGCGCGAGCGCCTGTCCGTCGAGGCCATATCGGCCGGCGTATTCGGCGTCCCGACCTATTTCGTCGACGGCGAGCCGTTCTGGGGACAGGACCGGCTCGACTTCGTGGATCGCAAGCTCGCGCGCTGACGCGCCGGCGCGTCAGCGCGGGCGCGGCAGGAAAGCGTCGACCGGCAGGAGCCGGCGCGGGATCCCGTCGATCCAGCTGCGCTGCAGGAGCAGCGCCGCGTGCGCCTCCTCGATCGACACGGCCTGGAAGCGGAGGAACTCGCCAGGGCGGCGCTGCGCCAGGCGCGGCAGGTCGGCGCCGATCACCGTGGCGATCTTGGGATAGCCGCCCGTCGTCCCGCGATCGACCATCAGGATGATCGGATGGCCGGCACCGGGAACCTGGACGGAGCCGAAGGTGCTGCCGTCGGACACGACGTTAGGCGAGCGCGCGTGCTGGATGGTCGGGCCGCTCAGGCGATAGCCCATGCGGTCGGAGTCCGCCGCGATGCGGAAGGCGCGCGACAGGAAGGTGCGCACCCCCTCGCGCGAGAAGTAGTCGTCCTGAGGCCCGAGCACCACGCGCATGGGATCCTCGGGGCGGCGCAGCTCGGCCACCGGCAATGCGACCTCCGGCCGCTCCTCGGCAGCGGCCCTCGCGAGCGGCAGGACGGCGCCGCTCGCCAACGGCTGCCCGGGTAGCGACATCATGCCTGCGCGCAGGTAGCTGGAATGGCTGCCCATGAACGGCTCGACCGCGAACCCGCCCTCGACGGCGAGGTAGCCGCGGACGCCGGCGAAGGCCATGCCGATCGACAGTCGGTCGCCCCGCCGCAGCAAGACCGAACGCCAGGGACCGACGACGGCGCCGTTGACGCTCACCGGGAACTGCCCCCCGGCGACGGCGACGCGGGCGCTCTCCGCGTCCAGAGCGAAGCTCCCGCCGCGCAGCGTGATCTCGATGCAGGCCATGCCCGGCGCATTGCCGACGATCATGTTGGCGGCCTGGAGCGATTGGGCATCGATCGCGCCCGCCGGCGGCACGCCGAAGCGCTGGAAGCCGAAGCGCCCGAGGTCCTGCAGCGTCATCGCCGGGAACGCCTCGACGAGGCGCAAGGACGGGCTCATCCGCGCGCGCCCTCCCTGTCCTCGCGCCGGGCGACCGGCTCGCCGGACGCCGCGCGAGCGTCCAGCGCGTCCCACTGGTCGTGGCCGATGGGCTCGAAGCGCACGGCGTCGCCGGCAGCGAAGAGGAAGGGCTCCGGGCGCGCGGGCTCGTAGTTGCGGACCGGCGTGCGCCCTAGGATGTGCCAGCCGCTCGGCATGGCGAAAGTGGACATGAGCGTCTGCACCCCACCGACCGAGACCACTTGGGAGGGCGTCATCAGCCGCGGCGACTCGCGGCGCGGGGTATGGAGACGCGGGTCGAGCGGCCCGAGATAGGCATAGCCGGGCGCGAAGCCGAACATGAAGATGCGGTACTCCGCGCGGGAATGGATCGCGACGACCTCCTCCTCCCG
>JAEULF010000280.1 GCA_016793965.1 Alphaproteobacteria bacterium
ACCACGGCTTGCCGCCCTCGATGAAGGGATTGGGCAGGAGCTGAACCGCCTTCTCCTTGTCGCGGATGCGCGCGACCAGGGGCGCTCCCGGGTCGCCGGCCGGGTTGCCCGTCGCCGGCAGGCCGGCCCAGCTGATCATGATGAACTCGTTGTAGAACCGCGGCGCCGCCATTCCTGTCACTCCTCGTCGTCCGTCAGCCCGGGCGTCGGCCTGGCCGATGCGCTGCCCGCAGCCCCGCCGCCGGGCCCGCCTCTCGACCGGCCAGTGGCCCCGTCCGTGGCCCCGTCCGTGGTCCCGTCCGTGGTCCCGTCCGCCGGCCGCATCGCGCTCGCGCTGCGGCTCCGGCGCAACTTGTCCCAATAGTCCAGTCGCTTCGCGATCTCGCGCTCGAAGCCGCGCTCGACCGGCCGATAATAGCGCTCGCGCGCCATGTCGGGCGGGAAGTAGCTCAGCCCCGAGAAGCCGTCAGGGTCGTCATGGTCATAGGCATAGCCGCTGCCGTATCCAAGCTCCTTCATGAGGCGGGTCGGCGCGTTGACGGCGTGCAGCGGCGGCATGAGCGAGCCCGATGCGCGCGCTGCGCGCGTTGCCTCGCCCGCTGCGCGATAGAGGGCATTCGATTTCGGCGCCGTCCCCAGATAAGCGGTCGCCTGGACCAGCGCCAGCTCGCCTTCCGGGGTCCCCAGCCGCTCGTAGGCTTGCCAGGCCGCCAGAGCCTGGACGAGGGCCTGCGGGTCGGCGAGCCCGACGTCCTCGCTGGCGAAGCGCACGAGGCGGCGGGCGATGAAGTCGGGATCCTCGCCGCCGACCAGCATGCGCGCGAGCCAGTAGAGGGCCGCGTCGGTGTCCGAGCCGCGCAGCGCCTTGTGCAGGGCGGAGATCAGGTTGTAGTGGCTCTCCTGCGCCCGGTCGTGCAGCGGGGCGCGCTTCTGCACGAGCTCGGCGAGCGCAGCGCTGTCGAGCGGCGCGGCACCCATGCCGAGCGCCAGCAGCGTCTCCGCCATGTTCAGGAGGTAGCGTCCGTCGCCGTCGGCCATCGCGCGGAGCGCGAGGCGCGCCTGCCCGTCGAGCGGGAGCGCGCGGCCGTGCAGCGCCTCGGCGCGCTGCAGCAGGGTCTCCAGCGCCTGGTCGTCGAGCCGGCGGAGCACGAGGACGCGCGCGCGCGACAGCAGCGCCGGCACGAGCGCGAAGGACGGGTTCTCCGTGGTGGCGCCGATCAGGACGATGCTGCCGTCCTCCACGAAGGGCAGGAAGCCGTCCTGCTGCGCGCGGTTGAAGCGATGGATCTCGTCCACGAAGAGCAGCGTGCCGCGCCCGGCGCCGCGCAGGCTGCGCGCCTCGTCGAACACGCGGCGCAAATCGGCGACGCCGGAGAATACGGCCGAGACCTGCCGGAGCTCTAGCCGCACAGCCTGGGCGAGCAGGCGCGCCAGCGTCGTCTTGCCGGTGCCGGGCGGTCCCCAGAGCATGAGCGACGGCAGGTGCCCCGCCGCGAGCAGGCGCGTCAGCGCGCCTTGCGGACCGACCAGGTGATCCTGGCCGATCACCTGGTCGAGCGTCGCCGGCCGCAGCTTGTCGGCCAGCGGCCGCGGCGCGCCGGGCGGGTCGACGGCGCCGAACAGGCTCGACGCCGCCCCGGCACCCTCTCCGGCACCTGCACCGCTGCCGCGCCGCGCTGCCATCGTCTCAGCCGCGGATGTTGAACTGCAGCAGGCGGTCGCCCCGCTGGATCGCCAGGCGCCATTGCGGCCTGGCGTCGCGCACCAGGCGGACAAGCGCCGCCACGTCGGGCACCGGCTGGTCGCCGATCTGGACGACGACGTCGCCCGGCTGGATGCCCAGGCGCGCGGCGACGCCGCCGCGCTCGATGGCGATCACGATGACGCCGCGGCGCATGGCATCCAGCTGCAGCTCCTCGGCCAGCGCCGGCGACAGGTTGGCGATCGTGGCGCCCGCCAGGGGATTCTCGCCCGCGACGCGCGTGAGCTGGCGCGGCGGCGCCTCCGGCGGCGCCACGAGCTTGACCGCCAGGGCCAAAGGCTGGCCGCGGCGCAGCACGTCTAGCCGCGCGTCGGCGCCGACCGGCCGCGTGCCCAGGCGGTAGCGCAGGCTCGCCGGGTCGTTCACCTCGCGCCCATCGACCGCGGTGACGACGTCGCCGGCCTTGATGCCCGCGCGCTCGGCCGGTCCGCCCGGGTAGATCTCGTTGACGAGGACGCCTTGCGGGCGTGCCAGGCCGAGCGATTGCGCGATCTCGTTGGTCACCGGCTGGCCGCCGAGGCCGACCCAGGGCCGCACCACGGCCTTGCCGCCCATCGCCGCCGCGACGACGGTGCGCACCATGTTGGACGGGATGGCGAAGCCGATGCCGTTGCTGCCGCCCGAGCGCGAGTAGATCGCCGTGTTGATGCCGGCAAGCCGGCCATCGACGCCGACGAGAGCGCCGCCGGAGTTCCCGGGATTGATCGCGGCGTCGGTCTGGATGAAGAAGCTGTAGTCGGTGATGCCGACGGTGGTGCGAGCGAGAGCCGAGACGATGCCGCTGGTCACCGTCTGCCCGACGCCGAAGGGGTTGCCGATCGCGAGCACGACGTCGCCGACCTGGAGCTCGTCGGAATCGGCGAAGCGCAGGAACGGCAGGGCTTCCGGCGCCCCGCCCTGGCGCACCTCGATGCGCAGCACGGCGAGGTCGGTACGCTCGTCCTTGGTCAGGACCTTGGCGCTGAACTCGCGCCGGTCGGAGAGCACCACGGTGATCTCGTCGGCCTCGCCGATGACGTGGTTGTTGGTGACCACGACGCCCGAGGCGTCGACGATGACGCCGGACCCCAGCGCGTTCTCCACCCGCTCGCGCGGAACGCCGAAATTGAAGTTCTCGCCGAAGAAGCGGCGGAAGAACGGATCCTCCATCATCGGGTTGACGACGCGCTGGCGCACGATCTTCTTGGCGAAGATGTTCACCACTGCCGGCGCCGTCTGCTTGACCAGCGGCGCGAAGGAGAGCTGCAGCTCCTGCTGCGAGCGCGGCAGGACGCGCTCCTGGGCGAGGGCGCAGCGGACGCCGGAGACCGGCGCCGCGACAGCCGAAGCCAGAGCCGCCAATGCCAGCACCGCTGGCCGGAAAACCTTGCCGCTCGCCATCATCGCCAGGCACCCTCGCGTTAACGCTCACCGCCGTAATATCGGCTCTGCCACGGCACTGTCCAACCCCGGACAGGCCGGCGGCACCGGCACATGCCATCCCGGCGCCGGGCGTCGGCCAGCCCAACGGCGAGACACGAGCCCATGCTCTTCGGCAGCAGCAAGGACGAGGCGGACCGCGCGACGCTCAAGGCGATGAAGGCGCTGTTCACGGCCGCCGACAAGGATCTCGCCCAGGCCCTCGCCGTCGAGATGGGCAACCGCTACGCGCCGGTCCAGCGCCAGATCCTGCTCGCCTTCTTCGTGCACGCCTGCTTCGACCGGCTGTGGGACGACCCAGCGAAGCCCGCCACCCTCGCCCGCTTCCACGAGCAGGCGCTGGAGCTGCATTGGCACGAATGGGCAAAGACCCGCCCGGAGCCAGGCCGCACCATCGCGCAGCACAAGCTGGACGCGCTAGGCGAGGTCAAGGCGCGTCACGCCGAGTTCGCCGCCGCCTTCGCGACCGATCTCGACAAGGCGTCGCTCTACAAGGACATCCCGGTGCGCCTGTCGGAGATCTCTGAAGCCGGTGCCCGCGCCCTGTTCGCCCTGGACGCCGAGGAGCAGGATCGCGGCCGGCGCGTGCTCCTGGCGCGGCTGCATGCCTATTTCCGGGCAATCGTCTGGCGCATCGAGCACCCGGAGGGCGAGGCGAAGCTCTGACGGCAAGGGATGGCTTCCAGACCCACCCCGACAACGAGAAGGGCGGCCGCGGGATCTCTCCCGGGCCGCCCCTTCATTCCGCCAGCGCAGCGGCGCGCTGCAATCCGCTGCCGGCCCAGGCCGTCGACCGCCGCGGTCAGGCTGCAGCCTGCTCCTCGGTCTCAGGCTTCTTCTCTGCCGAGGGGCCGGAATCCGTCCCCTTTGCCGCTGGGTCGCGATCGATCAGCTCCACCACCGCCATCGCGGCCGCGTCGCCGTAGCGGTAGCCGGCCTTGAGGACGCGCGTGTAACCGCCCTTGCGCTCCTTGTAGCGCTCGGCGATCGGCCCGAACAGCTTGCGCACCAGCGTGTCGTCCTGCAACGCCGCATAGGCCTGGCGGCGCGCATGCAGGTCGCCGCGCTTGCCCAGCGTGATCAGCGGCTCGATGACGCGCCGGAGATCCTTGGCCTTGGGCAGCGTCGTGGTGATCTGCTCGTGCTTGATCAGCGCCTGGCACAGGCTCTCGAACATCGCCTTGCGATGGCTCACGGAGCGGCTGAAGCGTCGGCCGGCGTTGCGATGGCGCATGGCACTACCCTTTGGGCTTGTCTCGACTGTCGGCGCCGGGCCTGTGACGGCGCCGGGCCCATGTGGCATCCGGCTCGCGATGGCGCGGGCCGGGGCGGCAAAGCCTTCAGTACGGCTCCTCGAGCTTCTTCGCCAAGTCCTCGATGTTCTCCGGCGGCCAGTTCGGGATCTCCATGCCGAGATGGAGGCCCATCTGCGCCAGCACTTCCTTGATCTCGTTCAGCGACTTGCGGCCGAAGTTCGGGGTCCGCAGCATCTCCGCCTCGGTCTTCTGCACGAGATCGCCGATGTAGACGATGTTGTCGTTCTTCAGGCAGTTGGCGGA
>JAEULF010000360.1 GCA_016793965.1 Alphaproteobacteria bacterium
TCGGCGAGAACGCGCTCGATGTCATCCGCGGCGTGCGCCAGCGGCTCGACGAGATCCGGTCCAGCCTGCCGGAAGGGGTCGGCATCCAGGCGGTCTACGACCGCTCGGAGCTGATCTACCGGGCGATCGACACGTTGACCTGGACGCTGATCGAGGAAAGCGCCGTCGTGGCGATCGTCTGCTTCGCCTTCCTGCTGCACGCGCGCAGCGCGCTCGTGGCGATACTGATGCTGCCGGTCGGCGTCCTGATCGCGATCCTGCTGATGCAGGCGCTCGGCATCTCGTCCAACATCATGAGCCTGGGCGGCATCGCCATCGCCGTCGGCGCCATGGTCGACGCCGCGATCGTGATGATCGAGAACGCGCACAAGCGGCTGGAGCGCGCGCCGCCCGGCGTGCCGCGGGAGCAGGTGCTGCTCGACGCCGCCTGCGAGGTCGGGCCGGCGCTGTTCTTCAGCCTGCTGGTCATCACCGTGTCGTTCCTGCCGATCTTCGTGCTGGAGGGCCAGGAGGGGCGGCTGTTCAAGCCGCTCGCCTACACCAAGACCTTTGCCATGGCGGGCGCCGCCCTGCTCTCGGTGACGCTGGTGCCCGTGCTGATGCTGCTGTTCGTGCGCGGCCGGATCCTGCCGGAGCGCCGCAACCCCTTGAACCGGCTGCTGATCTGGCTCTACCGCCCGGTCATCGCGACGGTGCTGCGGGCGAAGGTCGCGACGCTCCTGCTGGCCGCCGGCGCGCTCGCCGCGGCGATCGTGCCGCTGCAGCGCATGGGCAGCGAGTTCATGCCGACCCTGAACGAGGGCACGCTGTTCTACATGCCGGTGACGCTGCCCGGGCTCTCGGTCACCAAGGCGGCCGAGCTGCTGCAGCTGCAGGACCGCATCATCAAGTCCTTCCCCGAGGTCGCCTCGGTCTACGGCAAGGCCGGGCGGGCCTCGACCGCGACGGACCCGGCGCCGACCGAGATGTTCGAGACGGTGATCAACCTGAGGCCCGAGCGCGACTGGCGCGCCGGCATGACGGTCGACAAGCTGATCGCCGAGATGGACCGGGCGCTGCAGTTCCCCGGCGTCAGCAACGCCTGGACCATGCCGATCAAGGCGCGCATCGACATGCTGGCGACGGGCATCCGCACGCCGGTCGGGATCAAGCTCTTCGGCCGTGACCTCGTCGAGATGGAGCGCCTGGCGCGCCAGGTCGAGGCGGTCGTGCGCGCGGTGCCCGGCGCCTCCAGCGCCTTCGCCGAGCGCGTCATCGGCGGCTACTATCTCGACATCGAGCCGGACCGGCTGGCGCTCGCCCGCTACGGCGTCACGATCGAGGCGTTCCAGGACGCCGTGCGCGGCGCCATCGGCGGCGAGACGGTCACCACGACGGTCGAGGGCCGCGAGCGCTTCACGGTCAACGTGCGCTACCCGCGCGACCTGCGCTCCGACCCGCAGGCGATCGCCCGCGAGGTGCTGGTCGACGCGCCCGGCGGCGCCATGCTGCCGCTCGGCCAGCTGGCCACGGTGCGGCTGAAGCAGGGCCCGGCTTCTATCCGCACCGAGAATGCCCAGCTCGCCGTCTACATCTTCGTCGACATGCGCGACCGTGACCTCGGCGGCTTCGTCGCAGAGGCGCGCCGCGCCGTCGCCGAGCAAGTCAGCTTCCCCCCAGGCTACTACGTCGAATGGTCCGGGCAGTTCGAGTACCTGGAGCGCGCCAAGGCCAAGCTGGCGATCGTCGTGCCGGCCACGCTGCTCGTCATCTTCGTGCTGCTCTACCTCAACTTCCGCCGCCTGGCCGAGACCTTGATCGTCATGCTGTCGCTCCCCTTCGCGCTGACCGGCGGGCTCTGGCTGATGGATTGGCTCGGCTTCAACATGAGCGTCGCCGTCGCCGTCGGCTTCATCGCGCTGGCCGGCGTCGCGGCGGAAACAGGAGTGGTCATGCTGCTCTATCTCGACCATGCCTGGCGGGACGCGCAAGTGCGCTGCGCGACCGCAGCGCGACTCCCGTCCAAGGCGGACCTGACGGCGGCGATCATGGAGGGCGCGGTCGAGCGCGTGCGCCCGAAGCTCATGACTGTGGTCGCCATCATGGCCGGCCTGCTGCCGATTCTCTGGAGCAGCGGCACCGGCTCGGAGGTGATGCAGCGCATCGCCGTGCCGATGATCGGCGGCATGGTAAGCTCGACCGTGCTGACGCTCGTCGTCATCCCGGCGCTCTATGCCCTGGTCAAGGGCGCGGGGCTCGGCCGCGCCTGAGCTACGCGGCGGCCAGCGCCTCGATCAGCGGGCATCGCGGCATGGTGCCGCCCGAGCATGCCGCGACGGCGCCGTTGAGCGCCCGCTCCATGCGCCGGAGATCGGCAAGCTTCCGGCGGATCTCGCGCAGTTGCGCCGCGGCGACACCTTGCGCCTGCTGGCAAGATCCGGCGCGCTCGTCGGCCAGGTCGAGCAGGCGCCGCACCTGGTCGAGGGTGAAGCCCAGCTCGCGCGCCCTGCGGACGAAGACCAGGCGCGACCGGTCGTCGGGCCCGTACATCCGGTACCCTGACGCGCTGCGCGCGGGCGGCGGCATCAGGCCTTCGCGCTCATAGTAGCGGATGGTCTCGACGCCCACGCCGGAAAGGCCGGACAGGACTCCGATCGTGCAGTGGCCGACGGGTCGCATGCGATCACCTCGTTGTGAGCGACGCCCGGTTGACCCTGTAGGGACTACAGGGTCCAGGCTGGTGCTGCAATCGTGGGAGCGAGCCGACCATGACGCCCGAAACAACGAAGCCGCTGGACGGTCCAGACTTTGCGCCGCGCGGCGACACTGCTACGGCCATGCTTGCCGCAGGTGGCCTGCTGGCCGCGTTCGGCGTCGCGTCATGCTGCGCACTGCCGGTCGCGCTGTCGCTCTTCGGCGTGAGCGCCGCCTCTCTGGCCGGTATCGGCGCTCTGGCCGGGCCGTACCAGCGCGAGCTTTTCCTGGGTGCCGCCGCCTGCATCGGGGCGGCCGGCTTTCTCGCTTGGCGGCGCGCAGGAGCAGCCGCCTGCGTGCCGGGCGCCGCCTGCAGGAGGCCGGTCGTCGACTGGGCGAGCAGGGCCGCCGCCTTGCTCGCCGCCTCGCTTCTGGCGCTCGCGCTGTGGATCGAGCCGCCGCTATGAGCGTCGCGCTGCAATCGACGCTCACTTGCCCTTCCTGCGGCAGTCGGACGGTCGAGACAATGCCGACTGACATGTGCCTGTATTACTTCGAGTGTGCGGGCTGCGGCACGCGCCTCAAGCCGAAGCCAGGCGATTGCTGCGTGTTCTGCTCCTACGGGACGGTCAGGTGCCCGCCGATGCAGGTGGCCGGCTATGCCGGTAGCGCTGCTTCCTGACCGACGCGCTGGCGCGCAATGTGGCGACCTCCCTGCCGGCTACCGCGGCCGCTTCGTGGCGATCCGCGGGGCGCCGCCCATGCTCGCTTGCGAGCTGGCTCGACGGACCTTTGCAGCCATCGTGCCGCTTCGTCCGACGGCTAGGGGAGCTGCTGTCGCTATCCATCGCGCTGACCGGCGAGCTTTGGCGGTAGGACAGGCTCAGCTTCGATTTGAGCGTCGCCATCGGCTGGCAGAAGCGCCGACTGAGAGCCACCGGCACCAGCGCGAGGCGCCCGGTCTCGCACGCGATCGACCTGCGCCGTGGCCAGAGGGACCCCAGCAACCAGCGTGGTGGCAATGTGGCCAGCTACCGCCAGGGAATCACGGGGCGTCATGTCACGACAGCAGCGACCGATCGCGCGGCAATGTGCGATAGTTGCGCATCAGTTTCGGTGTTGGAGTAGCGGGACTATTTGCCAGCGGGCCGAGCACGGATGGAGAAAGTCCCAGAGGAGCGTTGCCATGATGCCGGCACAGATCGCAGCGTCGATCCTCCTGGTCCTCGTCCTGTTGCCCCAGGGTGCCGTCGGCGCCGACGAACGTGCACCCCGGACATTGCCGCCGAGCGAGACGATATCGCTGCGCCAGGCGGCAGAGGCCGGCGACGCGTCGGCCCAGCACAAGTTCGGCATGCAGTTGGTAGAAGGCTTCGGGCGCGAGGACGATTTGCTGGAGGGCGTCGGCTGGCTCAAACGATCAGCCGCCCAGCAGTTCGGACCGGCGATGTACGACCTAGCCGTGGCCTACTATCAGGGAACGGGCGCCGACCGGAACTACGCCGAGGCGGCCCGCTGGTTCGAAGCGGCAGCGCGGATCGGCCATGGTCCGGCGGCGTTCAACCTGGGAGCGATGTACGACGACGGGCTTGGCGTCGTCCGCGACAGGGACAAGGCCGCGCATTGGATGGCGCAAGCGGCCCAAGCCGGCGTGCCGGAAGCGATGCACACCCTCGGATCGATGCTGTCCGAGGAGCCCAGGCAGGACGACGACCTGGTCGAGGCGCTGAAGTGGTTGTTGCTGGCCGAAGCGCTGGACGACGGCGATATTGAGCGCGACCTGCTGGCGCTGTACGGGCGCCTGTCGCAGGCGATGCGCCAGGAAGGCGGCCGTCGCGCGCGCCAGTGGCTGCGGCGCTGAGGCCGCCGGCTCTTCCTCCAGGCCCGGCGGCGTAAAGGCCCCTGTTCACCGGCCTCCATGCCGCAGATCCTGGATCGAAGGCGTAGCCGGCAACTACGACCAAGAGGCGTGGTTGCGCGCCGCTGCGGCGACCGACGAGGGGGGGGCGGATCGCCGGCCACCGGAATCAACGCCAGCCCGTCAACTGGCCAAGCATCTACTCGAGCTCACGCTCGATGCGTCCGAGTTCGCTCGCGAGGAGTCGACACCTCAAGTGGAGCACAACGGCTGTACCTGTCGCGACAAGCAGCACTGCTGCCAGGCCGGCCGCCGCGACCGCTTCCCAGGCGCCATGCGCGATCGGCGCCATCGCGCGGTGTCCGGCGACGACCGCCATCACCGCGCCGACCAAGGTTGCGATGTGCCAAGTGGAGGATCTTGCGCGCATCGTCCTCGCGATCGACGCGCGCGTCGACTCAGCCACGATCGGCAAGTGCTTGGCTGCGTCGGCGCCGAGCAGGAACCTCGAGCGCTTGGCTTCGTCCATGCTTGCCTCCTCTTCAGGTGACGCGCACGACGCCCATCATGCCGCCGAGCTGATGCTCAAGGATGTGGCAATGGAACATCCAGTCGCCGGGATTGTCGGCGACGAAGGCGATGTCGACGCTCTCGCCCGGATCGACCAGGACGGTGTCCTGCCATTCCCGGCGTGCCGTGCGCCTGCCATTGCGCGCCACGACGCGGAAAGCGTGGCCATGCAGGTGCATCGGGTGGTGCCAAGCCGTGTCATTGCGCATCGCCAGCACGTAGGTCCGGCCGAGGCCCAGTGCGAGCATGGGCTCGTGCATGTGCCCCACAGCGGCGACGCCGTTGATCGTCCAGGCCAGGCCGTTATGCATCATCTGCCGCATGTCCATTCGCGTTCCCCCAACCAACCCGTGCATGCGGCGCCCCATCATGCCGCCGCCCAGCACGATCTCGTGCCGCTGCGCGCCGGTCTCGTTCGGCTCGGCGAGCGGGTTCGGCGCCAGAGCAGCGATCGGGCCCGGCGCACCGGCGCGCAGCGGCGGATCGCTCGCATACGCAAGATCGACCACGCGATAGGGATCGCGCGCTCGGGAGAAGGCGTCCACGACCGCATGCCGGCTGCTTGGCGCCGCCGCCAGGTCGACGATCAGGTCCGCCCGCATGCCTGGCGCCACGACGACCAAGCCGCCCGCCGGCTCGTGCGGCTCTACAGGCTGGCCGTCGATCGCGATCACGACCGGCGCGTGGCCGCCGAAGCGGAGGCCGAAGATCCGGGCATTCGCCGCATTGACGAGGCGCAAGCGAAGCCGCTCGCCGGCACGAACGGTCACCTCCTCGAGCACCTGGCCGTTGACGGTGACGGTGTTGCCGAGCCGCCCTGCGTGGCTGACGTCGTGCATGTCGCCGAAATCCTCGACGAGCTGCGCGTCCGCTCCCAGCCGCCAATCCGAGAGCACCCAGGTGACATCGCGGTCGGCCACGGGGGCGGCTCGTTCCTCGACCACCAGCGCGCCTGCCAAGCCGCGGCCCACCTGCTCGAAGCTTCGGTGGTGCGGATGGTACCAGTAGGTTCCGGCATCGAGCGCGTCAAACTCGTAGACGAACCGTCCGCCCGGCGGGATCGGCGGCTGCGTCAGGTGCGGCACGCCGTCCATCGCATTGGGCACGCGAAGCCCGTGCCAGTGAACGGTCGTCTCCTCGTCCAGTCCGTTCTCGACCTCGATGTTGACCCGGTCGCCTTGCTTGAAGCGCAGCGAGGGACCGGGAACTGTGCCGTTGAAGCACCAGACGGAAGTCTCTGGCTGGCCCTTGCCGACCATTGGCACGTGCCCCTTGCGCGGTCGCAGCGCCGACGGCGGGGCGGCCGCCGCCCGCACCTGCGCGGGAAGAGCCGCGGCCACCGCCAAGCCTGCGCATCCGATCAGCAGCCGCCGCCGCGCGACCGGCAATGGAATGCCCTGCTTGAGCGAGCATGACATGTGCACCTCCCGACCTGGCCTCTTCAGCGCGCGGCGAGCATGTTCAGCTTGTCGAGCCGCGCGCGCAGTGGTTCGTGCGGGTCGAGCGTGCCCCTGAAGCTCCCGCCCCGATCGACCAGCAGCACGCCGGCCGTGTGGTCCATGACGTAGCCGCCATCCTTCAAAGGCACCTTGCGATAGTACACCTTGTAAGCCTTCGCCATGTCGGCGATCTGCTCGGGCGATCCGGTCAGGCCGACGATGCGCGGGTCGAAAGCGGCGAGGTAGTCCGCCAGCATCTCGGGCGTGTCGCGCTCCGGGTCGACGCTGACGAAGACCGGGAGGATCGCGCTGCCGCGCTCGCCGAGCGCGGCAAGCTGCTCGCTCATGGCGGCGAGCGCCGTGGGGCAGACATCCGGACAGTGCGTGAAGCCGAAGAAGATCATGGCCGGACGGCCGAGCAGGTCGCGGTCGGTGAAGGGGCGGCCGCGCTGGTCCGTCAGGACGAACGGCCCGCCGATTCGCCCGAGGTCGGGCGCCACCGTGGTCCGGGTCGGAGCTGGCACCTGCGACCGGAAAACGATGAAGAGCACAAGCCACAACGCCCCAACGACAGCGACCGCCCATGCGATATGGCGGATCGCCCTCAGCATGCCCATGCAGGTTCTCCTTGCTCGCCCTGCGTCGATCGCGCGACGACTGATGCTCGCCGCAAGTTGCGGCGCTGCTTCATCGACCGCGTTCGCCGCTCAGCGACGCGGCAGCTTGGCGTCGACCGCGCGCGCAAACTCTTCATAGGACAAGAAGCCGGAGTGGACCTTGTCTCCAATGACGAATGTCGGGGTGCTGTCAACCTGGTGAAGGCGCGTGCCGTCGAGACGTTGCTGGATGATCGCGTTGACGAGCGCGTCGTCGGCGCGGCACTTGGCGAACTCCTCGCGCGACATGCCGCCGACGAGCCCGATCGATTCCAGGACAGGAAGCGGATCGGCCGCGTGTGCCCAAGCCTCCTTCTCGCGGTAGATGACGGCGATGAAGGCCGGGGCGCGGTCGGGACCGGCGCAACGGGCGAGGGCGTGGGCGACCAGCGCCACTCGATCGAGCGGGAAGTCCCTGTAGACGAACCGCACAAGGCCCTTCTTGATGTAGTCGGCTTTGACGCGCGGCATCACTTCCATGGCGAAGCGCTGGCAGACGCCGCACGACAGCGAGTGGTACTTGACGACCGTGAGCGGCGCATCGGTCTTGCCGATGCTGATCTCGAAGGGCGCGGCCGGCTGGGCGGTTGGCTGGGCGGCTGCCCCCGCTAGCCACGCCCCTGGCAGGGCCAGGCCGGCCATTGCGATCATGCTGCGCCGTCTAATGCGTGTCATCGATCTACCTCCCTTTTCTTGCCTCGGCTCAGGAGATCAGCGGCAGGGCCGACCGGCGTCCCGCCGTGCGGGGCCGGATCGGCTGCGGCATTGCGCGGCTTGAGCGATATCCCGACGAGGCCGGCCGCGCCGACGACAATCGCGGTGTCGGCGAGGTTGAAGCTCGGCCAATGCCAGCCATAAGCATGCAGGTCGATGAAGTCCGTGACGGCGCCTTGGCGCAAGCGGTCGGTCAAGTTGCCGAGCGCGCCGCCGACGACCGCGCCTAGAGATGCTGCGTCGCCGCGACGATCGGCGCGCAGGATCAGGAAGATCAACGCCGCGACTATCGCCGCGCTGGCAGAGATCACCAGCCATGGCCGCTCGCCCAGGAACTCCTTGAGCATGCCGAAGCTGATGCCCTTGTTGTAGCCGAGCCTGAGATCGAGGAAAGCGAGCACCTCGACGGGGCGCGCCTCGCCGGCGAGCCAAGCGATCGCTGCGAACTTGGCGATCTGGTCCGCGGCGAGGGCGCAGGCCGCGACGGCGATGCCGACTGCCCATGGTCGCGCCATCGTCTAGCGCCCCCCATGGAAGCGCAGCAGGCGAAGCGCGTTCAAGGTCACGACCACCGTCGCGCCGGTATCCGCGAGGATCGCCAGCCACAACCCTGTGACGCCGAAGGCAGTCGTCAGCAGGAACGCGCCTTTGAGCCCGATCGACAGTGCGACGTTCTGCCGTATGTTGGCGAGCGCCGCGCGCGACAGGCGCACCATGTCGGCGATGCCCGTAAGGCGGTCGTGCAGGAGGGCGGCGTCGGCGGTCTCCAGCGCTATGTCGGTCCCGCGCCCCATGGCGATGCCGACATCGGCCCGGGCGAGCGCGGGAGCGTCATTGATGCCGTCGCCGACCATAGCGACGCCACCGCCGGACCGCAGCGACGCGACATGCTCCAGTTTCGCCGCCGGCAACAGCTCGGCTTTCGCGTCGATGCGCAGCCCGTCTGCGATCCTCGACGCCGCCGCGGCACTGTCGCCGGTCAGGATGATCGGGCGCACGCCGAGCGCCTTCAGCTCGGCAATTGCGGTGCGCGCCTCCGGCCGCAGCTCGTCGGCGAACGCGATCATGCCGAGCAGCTCGCTGCCCAGCGCCACCCCGACGATCGTCTGGCCTTGGGCGCGCGCACGGTCGAGCTCTGCTCGCGCGAGCGCGTCGACGAGGCCGCGCTCAAGCAGGTAGCGCGGCGAGCCGACCGCCGCAGGCTGGCCCGCGACGGTAGCCGTCGCGGCCATGCCGGGCACCGCCCGATGGTCGGCCGCAGGCAGGGCGGCGATGCCTTGGTCCGCCGCGGCCCGCCGGATCGCGGCGGCCAGCGGATGGTCGGATCCGGCCTCCACCGCTGCGGCAACGCTCAGGACGCGTCCGATGTCGGCGGTGAACGGCTCGACGCGCGCCACCGTCGGCTTGCCCGTCGTCAGAGTGCCGGTCTTGTCGAGCGCGACAGTGCCGACCTTCCCGATCGCCTCCAGGGCAGCCCCGCCCTTGAACAGCAAGCCGCGGCGCGCGCCCGAGGCCAAGGCGGCCGTGATCGACGCCGGCACGGAGATGACGAGCGCGCAGGGGCAGGCGATCAGCAGCATGGCCAGGCCGCGGTAGATCCAGGTCGTCCAGTCCTCGCCGAAAATCAAGGGCGGCGCGGCCGTCACGATCGCCGCCAGGACGATGACCGCGGGCGTGTACCACCTGCTGAACCGGTCGACGAAGCGCGCGGTGGGCGCTCGTGCGCTCTCGGCTTCCTCCACCAGGCGGATGATGCGGGCGATCGTGTTGTCGCTGGCCGGGCGATCGACCCGGATGCGGAGGGCGCCGTCGGTGCTGACAGTGCCGGCTACTGCCTTCTGGCCTTCCCCGATCGTTACCGGGACGGACTCGCCGGTCACCGGGGACAGGTCGACTGCGGCCATGCCGGCGACGACAGTGCCATCGGCGGGGATGCGCCCGCCCGGGCGCACCTCGACAACGTCGCCGGGCGCCAGCGAGTCCGCCGCCACCTCGCGGATTTCAGTGCCGTCCACGCGCAGCGCGACGCGCGGCACGAGGTCCGCGAGCGCCCGAATGCTCGACCGCGCCTTGGCAGCCGCGACGCCTTCCAGCATCTCGCCGATATTGAACAGGAAGGCGACCAGGGCCGCCTCGCCAAGGGCGTCGATCGCCACCGCGCCCGCCGCAGCAATGGTCACGAGCAGCTCGATCGAGAAAAGCGAGCCTTGCCGGGCCGCTCGCCACGCTTTCAGCGCGATGGGGACGATAGCGGTCGCCGCGGCGCCGGCGTAGAGCAAGGTCGCGGCGCCGAGCCCCGCCAGATCGAGGCTCCAGCCGGCGACCAGCAAGATCCCGGCGACGATAGTCGCCGACGACCGGTGATCGCGAAGCAGAGCAGCCGCACCCGCGGGCCAGGTACGAGCTCCCGCGGTCTCGCTGGGTTCCGCTCCGGGACGAGCGCCGCCGCGAAGGGCCGGGTCGCCCTCACTTGCGGGCTTAGCTTTGGCGGCGGCGTCGGGCAGCGGCGCGTCGCCGTCGCGAGGTTGCCCTCCGCCGGTCGTCCCAGACTCCCGTCGTGCGACCCGATAACCCAGTCCCGTGACGACGCTCTCGGTTCGATCGGGCGCCGCATCGCCTGCCTTGAACTCGACGGTCAGCCGCTGCGCCGCAAACGCGACCTTAGCGGCAGTGACGCCCTCAACCTTCCCGACCGCACGCTCGATCTTCTGGGCGCAAGATGTGCAGTCCATGCCTTCGACTGTCCATGCGACATGCTCGTATGCGGCCTCGATCTGTGCGCCGATCTTGCGGAGGGCCGCAATCGCGGCAGCGTCATCTGCGACCTCGAAGCGCCCACGGTCGATGTCGGATGGATCGACGAGCCCGCGAGCGCCGTCCGTCAAGCGTTCGAGGCAGGCGTCGCAATCGCTGGCCGTGGGCAGGATGTCCGAGACGGCGAGGACGGCCATAGGATTCTCCATTGCGTATCCGGCCATCAATCTAGGAATACATGAATGGATGTTCAAGTGTTGTCGACAATTGCTGCGGCCGAACGGCGCTCCCGGCGTCATGATCCAGCATCGTCGTCATGCCCCGCGATCTCCGGACATGGGCATGGACTGCGAAGCCGAAGTGGCGCCCCATTGGCCCCCTGCGCTATAGCCGGACATACTGCGCGGGCAGCCATGTAACCAGCGCCGGGAAGAGCGCAACGGCGCCGATCACCAACAGCTCCACCGCGATGAAGGGCACGACTCCGCGGTATATCTGCTCCATCCGGATGCCGGCAGGCGCCGATCCCTTGACGAAGAACAGCGCGAACCCGAAGGGCGGCGTCAGGAACGACGTCTGCAAGTTGAGCGCAAGCAGGACGGCCACCCAGGTCGATGAGAAGCCGGGCTGCACAACATGGGCGGTCAGGTCCAGCTTTCCCAGGACGGGCATCATGATCGGCAGGGTCACGAACACGATCTCGATCCAGTCGAAGAAGAACCCGAGGACGAAGACGATGGCCATCACTGCCGCCAGGACGGCGAGGTCGCCGACGCCGAGCCCGCGCAGGAGATCGACGATCAGGTCGTCGCCGCCGTACAGCCGGAAGCAGAACGAGAAGACGGTCGCGCCGACGACGATGGCGAAGACCATGGCCGTGATGCGCGTCGTCCTGAGGATGACGTCCCGCAGCGCAGCGACGGATAGCGAACGGTTGAGGGCCATCACCAGGACCGTGGCCGCCGCGGCGACGCTCGACGATTCGACGGGCGTGGCCCAGCCCGCGATGATCGACGCGAACAACAGCGTCAGCACCAACCCTGGCAGCACGAGGCTCCGGACCGACAATGCGGCGAGCTGCAGCCAGCCGAGCGTCTCGTCCTGGGCTTGAGGCGGGGGAACCGCGGCCGGATCGAGCGCGGCGCGCGTCACGACGTAGGCGACGAACAAGACCGAGAGGAGCCCGACCGGCACGAGCGCGCCGAGAAAGATCGCCGCGACGTTCGCGCTGAACAGGTCGGCCAGGAAGAACAGCATCACCGCCGGCGGCATCACGATGCCGATCGTGCCGGCGGCGGCGACCGTCCCGGCAGCCAGTGCGGGGTCGTAGCGCTCGGACAGCATCATCGGGAGGGCGAGCGCCGTCAGCAGGCCGACAGACGCGCCGACCATGCCCGTTGTGGGCGCGAACACAAGCCCAACAAGCACCACGGAGACAAGGAGGCCGCCGGGCACTCGGCGCATGAGGATGCGCATGCAAGCGAACATCTCTCGCCCGATTCCGCTGCGCTCCAGTCCGACGCCCATGAACACAAGCATGGGTACGGCTGCGAAGATGTAGTTCTCCGCCACCGTGCCGAAGATCCGCAGCGGGAAGATCGCGAACTGCGCAGGGTTGAATGCGGACAGCGCGATGCCCAGGAACGCAAATCCCGACCCGACGCCGATCAGGACGAACGCCACGGGGAAGCCGCTGAACAGCAGCGCGACGAGCGCGACGAGCATGGCGACCGGCAGCAGGTCGACGATGTCCATGGCGTCCGTCACCGGCCCTCTGGCTCGGAAGAACTGTCGTCGCCGCTCGGGCGTGACAGCGCTAGAGCGGCGCGCAGCAAGGCCGCGATCCCGGCCAGCAGGAGAAGCCCCATTCCTGCCGGTACGAGCGCCTTGACGAGCCACCGATAGGGCAAGCCGAGCGCGGCCCGCGAGCGTTCGCCCTGCTCGAACGAGAGGACGGCGGAGTCGATGCCGTAGACGACGATCATGGCACAGGCCGGCAAGAGCAGCAGGGCACAGCCGAATGCCTCAATCCATGCCTGCGCCCGCGGCGTCAATCGCGCGCGCAGCACGTCGATTCGAACATGGCCGTCGCTCACATAGGTGGAGCCAAAGGTCAGCAGGACGAGCCCGAAGAAGAGGTACCACTCGAGTTCCTGAAGCCGGCTCGAACCGACGTTGCCATACTGCCGGCCGACGACATCGAAGACCGTGACGGCGATGAGGACGGGCAGCAGGACAACCGCGACAGCGGCGCCGATGCGGCGCACCGTCCCATCGAGAAACGAGGCCAGAGCCTGGAGCATCGCCCGCATGGTCATCGTCGCCGCGTCGTTGGCCTTCGTCAGCGCGCGCCGTTCCGAGGAGTTGACCGGCGCGGTCGATTGAGAACGCCCGCGACGCTATGCGATGATTGAATGAATGTATAGGTGTTTTAGGAAAGCAAGGCGATCTGATGTCGACCGGACCGATGACCGTCAGTCCACGTCTTCGGCCGGCTCGCGCATGTGCTCCGCCATGTCGGCAATGACGCAGCGCACGTGATCGTCCGCGCCCTCGTAGAGGATGTTCTTGCCGCTGCGCTGCGACTTGACGATACGCGCCGCTCGCAAGAGCCGCAGATGATGCGACACCAGGGATGCGCTCAATCCGAGCCGCTCCGCGATCTCGGTCACCGAGATCGGTCCGTCCAGGCAGGCAAGCACGATGCGCAGCCGACTGGCATCCCCGAGCAGCCGGAAGAGATCTGCCAACTCCGAGGCGCGCTCTTCGGCAGCGAGCAGGGTATCAGGTGAGGAACGTGCCACGCGGCCACCTCTTGCAACAAGATAACGTTACCCAGATTGCTCCTCTCCCTATTCAGCAATCAAGGGGACCGTTGCCATTTGTGGGCCGATGATGCTGCGCTGGGCCGTGCATACGATCGGCGGCCTGAAAAGCTCGACCGCGCCGACGCAGGTCGTGATCTTTGTGCTCTATGCCTTGGTCAAGGGCGAGATCTGAGCTGTCCGCCATTTCCGGCGCACCGCAACTGACGGAGCAGGCTGTCATGCGATCGACGCTGCCAATCGGTGCCGTGCAGGCGCTCGCCGCCGCAGCATTGTTCGGGCTGAGCACGCCGATCGCCAAGGTGCTGTTGGGTGCAATCGACGCCTGGCTCCTGGCCGGGCTCCTCTACCTTGGCTCCGGCCTCGGCCTCGGCTCAGTCATCCTGCTTCGACGCTGGGTCAACGGATCAGTACGGGAAGCGCGACTGGCGGGCCGAGACCTGCCTCGGCTCGGGGTGGTGGTCGTCCTAGGCGGCATCGTCGGGCCGGTACTCTTGATGTTCGGCCTTGAGGCCACTTCGAGCTCGGTTGCGGCCTTGCTGCTCAACCTGGAGGGAGCCTTCACTTTGCTCATCGCGTGGATCGTCCTGCGCGAAAGTGTCGACCGTCGCATCGGGATCGGCGCCGCCGCAATCCTCCTGGGAGCGCTCGTCGTTGGGTGGTCGCCGGGAGCGTCCATCTCGGCGGATGTGGGTGCAATACTGATCGCTGGCGCGTGCCTCTGCTGGGCTGTCGACAACTGCGTCACGCGCGGAATTTCAGCATCGGATCCGCTGCAGATCGCTTGCGTCAAAGGATGCGCGGCTGGCCTCGTGAACTCAGCCATTGCTCTCACTCACGGCGCTGCGTTGCCGCCCGTTGCGCCTGCGGTCGCAGCCCTTGGAGTCGGCTTTGCGGGATACGGTGCCAGTCTGGTGCTTTTCGTCCTCGCGCTGCGAAACGTCGGCGCAGCGCGAACCGGCGCATACTTCGCGACCGCCCCGTTCATCGGAGCTATCGGATCGGTGGCAATGCTCGCCGACCCCGTTACGCTGCAGCTCGTAGCCGCTGCGGCGTTGATGGCCGTCGGCCTTTGGCTGCATCTGACCGAGCAGCATGACCATGAGCACGAGCACCAGGCGATCGAGCACGCGCACGCGCATGCGCACGACTTGCACCATCAGCATTCGCACGGGCCCGACGATCCTCGCGGCGAGCCCCACGCGCATCGTCATTCCCACGCGCGCCATGTGCACAGTCATCCGCATTTTCCCGATCTTCACCATCGGCACGAGCATTGATCGGCACGAACCCGGGTAGGCCGTGCGCGTCCGCGCTGGCGGTGCGCGTGTTGGACCAGTCGGCTCGGGCGACGTCATCCTTTCGCGCTGTTGCGCACGGACACACTTTTTTACACGCCGGACATGCTGGCGAAATTGCCGATCGCGGCCGGCCCGATCTGCTCGGGGGCCTTCGCCGCCGGCGCGGCGAAGCGCTCGGGGAGCCCCTCGATCTGCTCGACGTTGAATGCGTGATACTCGCGCAAGTACGGCACGGGCTCCGAGGCCGTCTCGCGTGTCGTCGGCGAGGTCTCCTCCCTCTCATAGGTCGAGGCATAGACGATCTGCGTCGCCTACTCGCAGTTGCGGACCTCGCCGCCGAGGGCGGCGGCCTGCCTGTACGTCAGCCATGTCGGCACGCTGTATCCCTTGGCGCTCATGGCAAGCCGTAGGCGTAGGTGCCCGCATAGAACGGGTTCTTCAGCACCGAGATCACGTTGCGGTAGCGGATCGGCGCCCACTCGAAGGCGACAAGCTTCTTGCTGTCGGACGGTCGCGGAAAGCTCACCTGCTCGGCGGCCATCGACAGCAGGACCTGCCGGGCGCTGCCCAGCGCGCGGAACCGGGCGAAGAACAGACGCACGACCTCCTGCACCCGCAGATCCGGATCGAAGCCGAGCCCGATCTCCCGGTGCCAGAGATAGCCGATCGGCACGCTGATGCGCAGCTCGCCGCGACGCGCCTTGGCCCGAGCGGCGTCGAGCATGCGGGCACGCAGGACGCCCAGTTCGAACTCGCTGATGCTCCCCTTCATGCCGAGCAGGAGCCGATCGTTCGGCCTGCAAGGATCGTAGACGCCGTCGAGATCGATCACGCGCGCCTCGACCAGGCCGCATTGCTCGAGCAGGTGATGCCAGTCGCGGCCGTTGCGAGCAAGCCGAGAGGCGTCGAAGCAGAGGACCGCTCCGACCTCGCCGGCGCAGAGCCATGCCACAAGGCGCTCGAAGCCCGGCCGTGCCACCATCCCGCTGGCGGAGCGGCCGAGATCGTCGTCGATCACCTCGACCTCCCGGAATCCTCTCTGGCGCGCAACGTCTACAAGCTCGTACTGGCGCCGCTGGCTCTCGGTGTTCGATTGGACCTGCGCCTGGGTGGACTGCCTGACATAGACGACCGCCTTGCGCCTGAGCACCGAGGCGGGAAGGGCTTCAGCGCTCGTCATCGTCAAGCTCCCCCGGAGCGGTGCCTGCCGCTACCATGAGAAGATGGGCGAGCCTGGAGAGCGCTGTGCTGCGCTCCGAGGCGTTCATTCCGCGAAGCCGTCCCGAGTCGAACGGAATGCTGAGCTGGCGCTGCGCTGCGGACGAGCGTGCCGGCGTCGGCGGGGTTCGCATCTTGCTCCTCCTGGACGAAGTGATCGTCCAGGGAGCTTCGTCTGAACCCGACCTCGACGAGGAGACGGTGCAGATCGCCCAACGCTGAAGGCGTGGCGCGCGGCGCCCCGAGCTCCATCCGGGAGCAAGCGACAGGGTCCAGGATCCACGCTGGGTAATTGCTCAACCCGGGTAGGCGGATCGATCCGGTAGTGTCGCTCGGCGTGGGCGACGCAAGATGTGGTTGCGCGCGGGGCTGCGGCGTGATTCAAGCCTTGGATGACTCCACGGCCTGACCTGAGCCAGCTGTCGTCGGCAGAGAAGGATCGCCTGATCCTGGCGCTGCTCGATCAGGTGGAGCCGTTGCGCGAGCAGGTCGAGCGGCTGGCGCGCCGCGTGGCCGAGCTGGAGGCACGGCTCGGCGAGCCGCCGAAGCATTCCGGCAATTCGAGCCTGCCGCCGTCGCGCGACCGCAAGCCGAGCCAGCCCGAGGCCAAGCCCGATTCCAAGCCTGGGCGGGAGACCGGCCAGCGGCGCGAGGCGAGCGTCGGCCGGGCAGGCGGCGGGCGGCGGCTGCATCCGACCCCCGACCGGCACGTCGAGGCGCGGCTCGATGCCTGCCCCGGTTGCGGCACGGCGCTCGACGCGGCGGCGCAGAAGCCGATCGCCGTGTACGACAAGATCGAGCTGCCGCCGGTCCGTCCGGTGGTGACGCGGGTGGTGCTGCACGGCGGGCGCTGCCCGTGCTGCAACGGCCGCTTCGCCGCGCCGGCGCCGGCCGGACTGGAGCCGGGCTCGCCGTTCGGGCCGAGCGTCGCGGCGGCGGCGATCTACCTGCGCTACGCCCACGCCATCGGCTACGAGCGGCTCGTCCAGCTGTTCGCGCACCTGT
>JAEULF010000350.1 GCA_016793965.1 Alphaproteobacteria bacterium
GGCACGTCGGCGTGACGCTCGTTGAAGGCGCGCATGCCCTCCGGGGCCGCGACCAGGGCCAGGAACAGGATGCTGCTCTTGGCGACGCCGTGCTGCAGCAGCACGTCCACCGCCTTGGCGGCGGAATGGCCGGTGGCCAGCATCGGGTCGACGACGACGTAGACGCCGTGGTCCGACGGCGGCAGCTTCACCAGGTACTGCACGGGACGGTGCGTCGTCTTGTCCCGGTAGAGCCCGACATGGCCGACATCGGCGAAGGGCACGAGGTCCAAGAGCCCGTCGGCCATGCCGACGCCGGCGCGCAGGATCGGCACGATGGCGATCTTGGTGCCCTTGACGAAGGGCGCCTGCATCGCGGTGAGCGGCGTCTCGATCCGCTCCTGCGCCAGCGTCAGGCCGCGGAACACCTCGAAGCCCATCAGCATGGCGATCTCGCGCAGCAATGCCCGGAACACCTGCGGCGGCGTGCGCTTGTCGCGCATGTGGCTGAGCTTGTGCTGGATCAGCGGATGGTCGATGACGCGGAGGTTGGGGAAGGGGCTGGCCATGGCGTTCGCGCTCCGCTGGTGGGCGCGAGGGCGGTCGCATGCCCGGGCGCGCGCCGTCAAGCCCCGCCCCGCCAAGCCCCTCCCCGCCAAGCCCCGCGTCGCCAGCTTCGCGTCGGTGCTCAGGCGAAGGCGAAGCGCCAGCCGACGCCGCGGGCCGAGGCCTGCGCATGGGCCGCGGCGGCGACGGCGACGTCCTGCACGCCGCTCCCCGTCGAATCGAAGACCACGATGTCGCTGTCCGCTAGGCGCGCGCGCGCGGCGCCGGCGGCGAGCGCCGCCAGATCGGCGATGACGGCGCCCGGCTGCATGGCGCCGGCCCGGATCGCATGGGCGAGGTCGCCGCCGGCGGCGCATTGCTCCAGGTCGTCGACGATCGTCCGGGACGCTGCCAGCAGCCCCGGCGCGACCTCGTGCTTCTGCGCGCTGTCGGCGCCGATCGCGGCGACGAAGCTGCCGGGCCGGACCATGTCCGCGGTCAGGTACGGCGCGGTGGCCGTCGTGGCGGCGACGATGACGTCGCTTTGCAGCGCCGCAGCGGCCAGGCCGCCCTCCGGCACGATGTCGCAGCGCAGCCGCGGGGCGAGCAGCCGCGCCAGCCTCTCCGCGCGCGCCGGCTCGATGTCGCGCAGCAGGAGATGGCGCAGCGGCAGCACGGCGCAGAGCGCCTCGACCTGGTAGGGCGCCTGCCGGCCGCAGCCGACGACGAGCGCCGTCGCCGAATCCGGGCGGGCGCCGTGGGTCGCCGCCAGGGCCGTCGCGGCGGCGGTGCGCAGCGCCGTCAGCTCGGCCGAATCCAGGATCGCGAGCGGCCGCCCGTCCGTCGCGCTCGCGACAAGGACGAGGCCCTGGATCGTCGGGCGGCCGGTCGCCGCGGGGTTCCCCGGGAAGTTGGCGTTGATCTTGGCGGCGAAGACGGCGCGCGTGCCCGGCAGGAGCGCCGCCTTGACGTGGAAGGAGCCCGCTGCGGCACGGAAGCCGACGGACTGGCCGGCGCTCGCCCGATCTTCGTGCAGGGCGGCGTAGGCCTGCGCCAGCGCGGCGCGGCAATCGCCTGGCGTCAGCAGCCCGCGCAGGTCTGCGGCGGAGAGCAGCAGCACGGCCTCGGCCGGCTGGTCTGCTGCAGGTTGGCGTGACTGATGGTGGTCGCGGGCGGCGGCGGTCATGGCGGACTCCCAAGCTTGCAACAGCGATCGCTGCAGAGCTTGGGCGCCCGGGCGCCTGACCGGGCGTCTGCGTCGGCCCGGTATGACACCTCTAGGCCTGCCCGATTGTGCCGTCAATGCACGTGCTTTCGGGTCTGCGGCCGTGACGCTAGGATCGTCCGCCGGAGGATCCGGACATGCGAGGCAACGAGGTCACGCGTCGCGCGCTGCTCGCCGGAGCCGGCTGCTGGCTGGCATTGCCGCGGCCGGCGGCGGCCCAGGGCGTCCGCTCGATCGCCCGTTCGATCGCCGGCGACTTCCTGATCGCCAAGCCCCGCATGCCCGACCCGCGCTTCCGCGAGAGCGTGCTCGTCATGTGCCGGCACGCGCCTGATGGCGCCTTCGGGCTGATCTGCAACAAGCCGATGGCCGAGGTGCCGCTCGCCGACCTGATGCGCCAGTTCCTGATCGAGGACGCGCCGGGCGCGGCCGCACCCTCCCATGTCGCCGTGCACTATGGCGGGCCGGTCGAGCCGCAGCGGGGATTCCTGCTGCATTCGACCGATTGGGTCGAGGACGGGACCTGGCGGGTGACAAAGCAGATCGCCATGTCCGCCAACCGCAGCGCCATCGTCGCCCTGGCGCGCGGGGAGGGGCCGCGGCACTACCTCTTCTGCATCGGCTATGCCGGCTGGGGACCCGGCCAGATCGAGGGCGAGTTCGGCCGCGGCGACTGGGAGACGGCGCCGGCCGAGGCCGCGCTGACGTTCGACAGGAAGCACGAGAGCAAATGGGAGCGCGCGCGCAAGGGCGCTGTCGATCTATGATCGGGCTGCGCCTGACCCCGTTGGCCCACCGGAGAGATCCCCATGCATGACCGCTTGCGCACGCGCAACACCTCGGGCCGCTGGCCCGGGCAGAAGATCGACTACGACATCTCCCTGATGGTGCGCGCGACCGGCCGGCACCTCTTCCTCGGCGGCCTCACGGGCCTCGACCTCGACGGCAAGATGACGGGGATCGGCGACCCGGCCGCCCAGACGGACCAGGCGATGAAGAACCTGAAGGTGCTGGTGACCGAGGCCGGCGGCGACCTCACTTGCGTCTGCAAGGTCACGACGTACCTTCTCGATCGCGCCCATCGCGAGCCGGTCTACAACATGGTGGCCCGCCACCTGAAGGGCGTGCGGCCCTGCGGCACCGGGCTCATCATCAGCGGGCTCGCGATCCCGGAGATGCTGGTGGAGTTCGACGTCGACGTCGTGCTGCCGGCCTGACCGGGGGAGCTATTCCGCGATGACGCGCGAGGGCGCCGCCGCGCACGATGCGGCGGACCGGGGCGGCGAGTACCGCCCCGCGATCGGAGATGAGCCGGCGGCGCAGCGCGCGCGGCTCACGCTGCGCGTCTACGTCGCCGCGATCTTCCTGTCGGCCGCCCTGCTGTTCGCCGTGCAGCCGATGTTCGCGCGCATGGTCCTGCCGCTCCTCGGCGGCACGCCGGCCGTCTGGTCGGTCGCCATGGCGTTCTTCCAGGCGGCACTGCTCGCGGGATACCTCTATGCGCATCTCCTGACGTCGCTGCTGCCGGCGCGGCTCGGCTCCCTGGCGCACATCGCCGTCATGCTCGCCGCGGCGACGGCGCTGCCGCTGGCGGTCGCGACGGGCTGGCTGCCGCCGCCCTCCGACGGCGCGGCGCTCTGGCTGCTCGGCCTCTTCGCCGCTTCGATCGGCCTGCCGTTCTTCGCGCTCTCGGCGAACGGGCCGCTGCTGCAAGCCTGGTTCGTGCGCACCGGCCATGCCGCGGGCAGGGACCCGTATTTCCTCTATGCCGCGTCCAACGTCGGCAGCTTCGCGGCGCTGCTGGCCTATCCGCTCGTCATCGAGCCTTTCCTGCCGCTGGGGCTGCAATCGGCCGCCTGGACGATCGGCTTCCACGTCCTCGTGGCGCTGCTCGCCGCCTGCGCCTGGTTCGTGCGCCCGCGCGCCGCACCCGGGGCTGCGCGGGTCGTCGCGGACGACCCTGGGACCGCGGCGCCGCGCACCGGCGAGATCGGCGCCTGGGTCGGGCTCGCCGCCGTACCATCGGGCCTCCTCGTCGCCGTCACCGCGCATGTCTCGACCGACGTTGCCGCGGCGCCGCTTCTCTGGGTCGTGCCGCTGGCGCTCTACCTCGCGACCTTCGTGCTCGCCTTCCAGCCGCAGGACGGGATCCGGCACCGCGCCACGCTGTTCCTGCAGCCGCTCGCCATCGCGGCCGTGGCGGCGGCGATCGGCATGGGCACGCGGCTGCATCTGGGGTTCGCCGTCGCGGCGCACCTGCTGGGGTTCTTCGTCGTGGCCCTGGCCTGGCACGGCGAGCTCGCGCGCCGCCGGCCGGCGCCGCGCCACCTGACGCTGTTCTACGTCGCGCTCTCGGCCGGCGGCATGGTCGGCGGCATGTTCTGCGGGCTGGCAGCACCGCACCTGTTCTCCTGGATCGCCGAGTACCCGCTGCTGCTCGTCGCCGCCGCGCTGTTCCGCCCCGGCCTGGCGCTGCCGCGCGGCAGGGCCAGCCGCGGCGCCCATGCCGCCGCCCTGGCGCTGGCCGTCGCGCTCCTGCTGCCCGGCTTCCTCGGGCGGTCCGACCTGGTGACCGGGCTGATCGCGCAGCTCGGCGCCGACAGCTACGACGTCCAGCGCGCGGCGGCCTGGGCGATCCCGGCGGCGGCGCTGCTGCTGGCGCGCCAGCCGCTGCGCTTCGCCGGCGCGATCGCGCTGGGCCTGCTGCTCCTGCGGGCATACCCGCTGGACGGCGGGCGCGAGGCGACCGGGCGCAGCTTCTTCGGCGTGCACAAGGTCTCCGAGACGGCGGACGGCCGCTTCCGCGTGCTGCATCACGGCACGACCGTGCACGGAGCGCAGCGCATCCGCGACGACGAGGGGCGGCCGATCGAGGCGGAGCGGCCGGAGCCGCTGACCTACTACCATCGCGGCTCGCCCATGGCGCGCGTCCTCGCCGCGGCGCGCGAGAGCGCGGGCGGGCCGCTGCGCGTCGCCGTGATCGGGCTGGGCACCGGCAGCCTCGCCTGCTACGCGCGGCCGGGGGACGTCTGGCGCTTCTTCGAGATCGACCCGGCGATCGTGCGCGTGGCGCGCGACCCCGCGCGGTTCTCCTTCCTGTCGTCCTGCGCGCCCGACGTGCCGATCGTGCTCGGCGACGCGCGGCTGACGCTGGCCGCCCTGCCCGATGCCAGCTTCGACGTCATCGTGGTCGATGCCTTCTCGTCGGACGCCATCCCCGTGCACCTGATGACGCGCGAGGCCATGGCGATCTACCGCGCCAAGGCCGTGCCCGGCGGGCTCGTCGCGCTGCACGTCTCCAACAGGC
>JAEULF010000409.1 GCA_016793965.1 Alphaproteobacteria bacterium
GAAGTTGTCCGGCAGCGTCACGGTGCTCTGGCCAGCCTGCCAAGCCGCGTTCTTGATCGACTTGTAGCCGCCCGTGAGCGACAGCGTGGTCTCCTTCGAGGAGTCGGCGCGATAGAGCTGCGTCGCCCCCTTCTGGATGCAACGGGCGCCCGACTGGTCGACCGAGATGACCCAGGGCTGCGGCAGGGTGACGTCCTCCTGCGCCGAGCCGGCGCGGACGGCACCGAGCGAGGCCGTGGACTTCTTCTGGCCGGCGAACAGCGCCGCGAGCGCGTTCACGGTCTTCGGGTCGCCGCCGCCCTTCGCCTTGTCCGCCGGCTTGCCGGTGAACGGGCCCTCGATCGAGATCGGCGAGCCGTCGGCGCCCATGAGCGTCAGCTTCGCGCCGGCGCTGAGGGTGATCGGCTTGCTGCCGTCGATCACGGTTCCCTTCTCCATGGAAGCGCCCTTCGCGTCGAGCACCACCATCTCGCTCGCCGCCGCAGCGCCGGCCATGCCGAACGCCAGGAGCGCAGCCATCGACACGCCAAGTGTGAAGCGCGCAATCGTCTGCATGACATCCCCCTCTAGGTAACTCACAAACGCTCGTCTACCGCCAGCGCCCACCCTGAGCGTCCACGGGGCTGCGCCTTGCGATGATGCCGGAACGGAAACTCGTGTCGCCGATCCGGCAATACATCACACGCTCACAAACCGGTCAATCGACCAAGCCAGTGCGGCAGGTGTTCCCTGAGCAAGGCCCGGCGTGCCGGAACTGCATGACAACCTGTTTAGCCGCCTTTGCTCGGCGCCACCTGTGTCCCTCGTCACAAACCGGCGGAATTTGCGCCGAATTTTCTGCGATTGCTTGCTAGATTGGGAAGGTTTCCGGGGGCTGCAAGGCATGAACTGAGGCATTTCGAGGGCTCGACCGCGACAGATTGTCCTGGATCTGCAACTGGTCTGCGCCCGGCCGTCCGACGGCGGCAGGCGCCCGTGGCGCCGACCGTCGCGCCAACCGTCGCGCCAGCCGTCGAGCATGCTATGTTGCGGCGTTACGGTTCGGGACGGCGGCGCGGCAGCTTTGCGCTGCGCGCAGGGGGCAAGGGACGATGTGGACCAAGATCCGCGAATACGTGCTGCTGGCGCTGATCGGGATCGGCGCGGGAATCATCTCCGTCGGTCTGCTGTTCGGCTTGCCGCTGCAGAAGATCCTCGGCGATCCCTACCAGGACTGGGCGTTGCCGGTGGTGCCGCAGATCGAGAAGTTCGTCAGCGACCTGCGCGTCGCCAGCCTGGTCAAGCCGCAACCGCCGCACGACAAGATCGTGGTCGCCACGATCACCGAGGACACGCTGCAGCTCTTCCCCTACCGCTCGCCGATCAACCGGCAGTTCCTGGCCGGGCTGGTGCTGAACCTGCAAGAGAAGGGCGCAGCGGCGATCGCGCTCGACATCATCTTCGACACGCCGACCGAAGCGGAGGCCGACCAGCTGCTGCAGCAGGTGCTGCGCGAGTCGAAGATCCCGGTGTTCACGTCCTATGGCGACGCCGAGCAGCTGCCGCAGAAGAACCTGGAGTTCCAGAACAAGTACCTCGAAGGCATCGGCTTCGGGTTCGCGAACGTCGTCAAGGACGAGCAGGACGGCGTGGTGCGAGACATCTTCCCCGGCCGCGTGCCCTATTGCGGCCACAACGAGAAGGGCGACCTGCAGCGCTGCACCGGCGATCTCTCCGGCTTCGCCCCCAGCCTGCCGGCGGTGATCGCCTCGGTCATGGGCGTGAAGCCGCCGACGGCCGTCACGCCGCTGGTCTATCGCGGCTTCCCCGCCGACAAGACCGGCGAGGACAAGATCTACCACTCGTTCCGCCGCTTCCCGTCGCATACGATCCCGTTGCTGCCGGCCGCCTGGTTCAAGGACAAGATCGTCTTCATCGGCGCCGAGCTCACCGACATCGACCTGGACATGAAGCTGACGCCCTACCGGTCGCTCTACGGCAACAAGCGCGGCCAGGTGCCCGGCGTGCTGGTGCACGCGCATGCGCTCGCCCAGATCCTGGACGGCACGCATTTCCCGAAGCTGCCGGTCGGCGGGGAGATCGCGCTCATCGTCGGCATCGCGCTGCTCGGCGCCTTGCTCGCCAAGATCGACCTGCCGACCTGGGCGCGGCTGAGCATCGCGCTCGGCATCGTCGGGCTGCTCTGGGCCGCCGGCTTCTTCGTCTACGATGAGGGCGGGCCGCTCATCCCGCTGGTGACGCCGTCCGTGGCCTTCCTCACCGCGGCGTGGATCGGGGACATCTACGCGGGCAGCCAGGATCGCGAGCAGCGCAAGTTCATCACGAACGCGTTCAAGAGCTACCTGCCGCCCGTCATGGTCGATCAGCTGGCGGCCAACCCGGGCATGCTGATGCTGGGCGGCGAGCGCCGCGAGATGACGATGCTGTTCACCGACGTGGCCGGATTCACCACCATCTCGGAGTCGCTGTCGGCGGCGACGCTCGTGCACGTGCTGAACGAGTACATGGACGGCATGACGCGCATCGTCTCCAAGCACGGCGGCATGGTCGACAAGTTCATCGGCGACGCCGTGTTCGCCATCTTCGGCGCGCCGCTGAAGCAGGAGGACCATGCCCAGCGGGCGGTCGGCTGCGCGCTCGAGATGGGCCAGTTCGCCGACCAGTTCGTGCTCGACTGCAAGGACGAGACCGGCGGGACGCTCAAGGACAAGAACGGCAACGAGGTGAAGTTCGGCATCACCCGCATCGGCGTCCACACCGGCGAGGCGACGATCGGCAACTTCGGCTCGACGCAGAAGATGGACTACACGGCGCTCGGCGACTCCGTGAACGCCGCGGCCCGGCTCGAGGGCCTCAACAAGCAGTTCGGCACGCGGGTCGCGATCTCGATCGAATCGGTCAAGCGCTCGCACGGCTTCCACTTCCGGCCGATTGCCAGCGTCATCGTCAAGGGCAAGACCGAGCCGATCGACATCTTCACGCCGGTCACCGCGGACGATGCCAAGACGCCGCTCGTGACGCGCTACAACGAGGCCTATGCGTACATGGCGGCCGGCGACTCGCGTTGCCGCGAGATGTTCCTGAAGCTGGCCGAGGACTTCCCCGAGGACAGCCTGGTCCGCTACCACGTCAAGCGCCTGGCCGTGCCGGACAAGAAGGTCTCGGCCTTGGTCAAGCTCGACGAGAAGTGACGGTTGGCCCCCGGCGGCTGCGCGGCGCCGCCGGGCCCGAAGGACCGGTCGCCCCTGGCGGCTCCTGGGTATCGGAGCGGCGCGGGAGGAGTGCCGCGGCGGCGGCGGACCGCGCGCGGCGTTCATTGACCGTCCATCGGTAGGCTGCTATCGACGTAAGGGCGAGGGATAGGATTGCCAGCCGGAGCGGCCCTGGTGCCGCGGCCGGACGGAGGGGTGTACGCACTTGATGCGCGCGCGCGACGGTCTGCGCGACGGCATGCTCGTGGCCTTGCGGCCTCGGGCGCAGCGGGAGTCTGCCTTGCGCCCCGACCCGGGTCCTGCCTCGGAATCCGGTCCTCAGGGCATGGCAGTCCCTGCCGTCCCCTGCGCGCAACCCGGCGGCCGCGGCCGCCGGCAGCGCGCCCGATCCCTCGCATGCGTCGCCGTGGCGGCCCTGTCCCTCGCAATTCCTCTCGCCGCGGCCACGCCAACCCTGGCGCAGGCACCCCCCCTGCAGCTGCCCGGCGCCGTCGAGCCTGGCCGCCCGCCCGATGCCGTCGCCCCGCCGCAGATCGACTTCCAGCTCGAGCTGCTGATCCCGGACAGCCGCCGCGACATACCCGACGAAGAGGCGGCCGCGGTGAAGTTCGACCTAGCCGGGCTGCAGATCACCGGCGTCACCGTCTACCCGCCCGCGCGGATGAAGGCGCTCTACGAGAAGCTGATCGGCACCGAGGTCTCGCTCGCCGACCTGTTCAAGGTCGCCAA
The DNA here is from genome assembly GCA_016793965.1 of Alphaproteobacteria bacterium. Taxonomy (GTDB): domain Bacteria; phylum Pseudomonadota; class Alphaproteobacteria; order JAEULF01; family JAEULF01; genus JAEULF01. The sequence goes on from JAEULF010000409.1 coordinate 3,942, forward strand.
CGCGATCGAAGCGCTCTACCGCGCCGACGACTACGTGCTCAGCCGCGCCTTCATCCCGGCGCAGCGCGTGACCGACGGCGTGTTCAAGATCGAGGTCATCGAGGGCTATGTCAGCGAGATCGAGATCCAGGGCGACGTCGCGGGCGTGCAGGAGCTCATCGAGGCGACGCTGAAGGGCCTGACCGCCGAGAAGCCGCTGAAGGCGCGCACGCTGGAGCGCCGGCTGCTGCTGGTCAACGACCTGCCCGGCGTCTCGGCGCAGGGCGTGCTGCGGCCCTCGCAGGCCACCGTCGGCGCGGCGCAGCTCGTGGTCAATGTCGGCATCGACCACTACTCCGGCTCGTTCAGCGCCAACAACCGCCAGTCGAAGTTCGCCGGTCCCGTCGCCTTCACCGTGACCGGCGCCTCGCACGCCTTCACCGGGGCGGGCGAGCGCACGGGCTTCGTGCACTACATGACCAGCGACTGGGACGAGCAGCGCTTCAACCGCGTGCAGCACGAGCGCTCGATCGGCTCGAACGGCATGCGCGCGACCGTGGGGCTCGAATACGGCACCAGCGAGCCGGGCGGCAACATCAAGGGCGGCGCGTCGGGCACGGTGCGCGCGAAGTCCTTCGGCTTCGACGCCGGCGTCAGCTTCCCCTTCATCCGCTCGCGCACGGAGAACTTCACCGGCCAGCTCGACGCCAGCCTGCGCAACACCAAGGTCAAGCAGATCCTGCAGCAATCCGGGTCCAACACCTTCAGCCAGGACCGCATCCGCAAGATCCGCATGGGCTTCACCTACGAGCGCGCGGACGAGCTGCAGGGCGTCACCCGCATCGGGCTGGACTGGCACCAGGGCTTCAAGGCCTTCGGCTGGGGCAAGGCCAACCCGAGCCGCGACGACGGCGAGTTCGACTTCACCAAGCTGACCGCCGACATCGTGCGCCTGCAGCGCATCGCCTATGGCTTCAGCCTCTTGCTCGCGGCCTCCGGGCAGAGCTCGTCCGATCCCCTGCTGGCGTCGGAGGAGTTCACCGTCGGCGGCGCGCGCTTCGGGCGCGGCTACGATCCCTCGGAGATCTCCGGCGACGACGGCGTCGCCTTCTCCGCCGAGCTGCAGTTCCGCAACGACGGCGATTTCGGCCTCGGTTTGGTCAAGGACTTCGAGCTTTACTCGTTCTACGATTTCGGCTCGGTCTGGAACAAGAACCGCGCCGACCAGAAGGGCTCGACCGAGACCATCGGCATCGACTCGCTGGTCTCCTGGGGCGGCGGCATCCGCACCAACATCGAGTACGAGCTCGGCGGCGAGATCATGGGCTTCGGCCTGAACGTCGAGTACGCCAAGCCGCTCAGCCGCGTCCCT
>JAEULF010000446.1 GCA_016793965.1 Alphaproteobacteria bacterium
GGCAGGCGGGGCTCGGCCGCATGGTGGTCGACCACGATCACGTCGAGCCCCGCCTCGGCGGCGGCCTCCAGCGCGTCGAAGCCGGTGATGCCGCAATCGACGGTGACGGCGACGGCCGCCCCCTCGGCCTGCAGCCGCAGCAGCGCCGGCGCGTTCGGGCCGTAGCCCTCGGCGATGCGGTCGGGCACGTAGACGCGGACCGTCGCGCCGACGTCCTGCAGGTAGCCCTGCAGCAGCGCGGCCGAGGTGGCGCCGTCGACGTCGTAGTCGCCGAAGATCGCCACCGTCTCGCCCCGGAGCACGGCGCGCGCCAGGCGGTCGACGGCCGCTTCCATGCCCTTGAGATGGGCGGGGTCGGGCAATTCCGCCTTGAGGCTCGGCGCCAGGAAGCCGGCAGCCTCGTCCGGCCCGATGCCGCGCGCGAGCAGCAGGCGCGCGACAAGGTCGGGCACCGCGCAGCGCTCGGCGATCAGCGCCGCGGCGCGCTCGCGCTGGCCCGGCTCGGCGAAGGCTGCATGCTGGCGCGCCATCCAGCGCTTGCCGGTCAGCGAGCGCGCGATGCCGAGGACGGGGAGGTCGGCGCCGGTCACGCGCCACCCCTCGCCCTGCGCAGCAGGGGGCGGGCGAGGCCCATGCGCGCCATGGGAGCGAGGAGGCCAGCGCCGGCGCCCTGCCCCCACCCTTCCCGCGCGCTGGCGCGCTCGGGCCCCTTCCCTCCCCCGGCCGCGCCGGGAGAGGGAGGATCGCGCTGCGGCCCTGCCCTTGGCGTCACCGCCCGTGCGGCAGGAAATGCGGCTTGCGGTCGAGCACGTGGCTCGCCTCGATCAGCCGCACGGTGCCGGTCTTCGAGCGCATGACGATCGACTGGGTCGTGGCAAGCTTCGGCGCGCGGCGAACGCCCCGCAGCATCGTGCCGTCGGTGACGCCGGTCGCCGCGAACATGACGTCGCCGCGCGCCAGGTCGGTCAGTCCGTACTTGCGCTTCAGATCCGTGATGCCGCAGCGCGCGGCGCGGCTGCGCTCGTCGTCGTTGCGGAACACGAGCCGGCCCTGCATCTGTCCGCCGATCGAGCGCAGCGCCGCCGCAGCGAGCACGCCCTCCGGCGCGCCGCCGATGCCGATATACATGTCGACGCCGCTCTCCGGCCGCGAGGTGGCGATCACGCCGCTGACGTCGCCGTCCATGATGAGGAGGATGCGGGCGCCAGCCTCGCGCGTCTTGGCGATGATCTCGGCGTGGCGCGGCCGGTCGAGGATGCAGACCACGAGATCGGCAACCTCGCCGCCCCTCGCCTTGGCCAGGCTCCTCAGGTTCTCCGCCGGAGTCGCGTCGAGATCGACGACGCCGTCGGGCAGCCCGCCGCCGACCGCGATCTTGTCCATGTAGACGTCCGGCGCATTGAGGAAGCCGCCGGCCTCGGCCATGGCGACCACGGCCAGCGCGTTCTGCATGCCCTTGGCCGTGATGGTCGTGCCCTCCAGCGGGTCGAGCGCGATGTCCACCTTGGTGCCGGTGCCCTGGGCCGCGCCGACCTTCTCGCCGACGTAGAGCATCGGCGCCTCGTCGCGCTCGCCCTCGCCGATCACCACCGTGCCGTCGATCGGCAGGCTGTTGAGCGCGTGGCGCATGGCGTCCACCGCCGCCTGGTCGGCCGCCTTCTCGTCGCCGCGCCCCATCCAGCGCGAGGCCGCGAGCGCCGCCGCCTCGGTGACGCGCACAGCCTCCATCGCGAGGTTGCGGTCGAGCGCGCCGACCGCGCTCGCCGGCTGCGCCGCTGCGCCGGGCTTGCTCATCGACTTGGGCATCCTTCGCTCCCTGGAGTTGCGCGGCGGGCCCCTTGGGCGCCGCCTAGAGCCGCTCGATCCTGATGACGCGCGGCGGCTCGGCGACGGTGCCGAGCTTGGCGATGCGCGCCATCGCGCGCATCATGCCGGCCTCGCCGGTCTCGTGCATCACCATGACGACGGGCACGGCCTCGCCCGGTGCGCGCGCGCGCTGGATCATCGCCTCGAGCGAGACCTGCTCGTCGCGCAACGCCGCCGTCACGTCGGCGATCACGCCCGGCTTGTCCATGACCATCAGGCGGACGTAGTAGGCGCCGACGCGCCGGTCGATCGCGACGGGCTCGGCCTTGACCAGCTTCGCCGCCGGGATCGCGAAGGCCGGCACGGCGACGCCGCGCGCCATGTCGATCAGGTCGGCGACGACCGCCGAGGCCGTCGGCCCGCCCCCGGCGCCGCGGCCCTCGAACATCTGCGTGCCGACATAGTCGCCCTCGACGACGACGCCGTTGAAGACGCCGTCCACCGCGGCGATCGGCGAGTCGGCCGCGACCAGGCAGGGGTGGACGCGCTGGGCGATGCGCGGGCGCTCGCCCTCGCCGCCCGCGTGCCCGATGCGCTCGGCGATCCCGAGCAGCTTGATGCGGAAGCCGAGCTCGTCGGCGAACGCGAAATCGGTCGCCGACACGTGGCGGATGCCCTCGACATGCATGGCGGCGAAGTCGATCTCCGTGCCGAAGGCAAGGCTCGCCAGGACCGACAGCTTGTGCGCGGCATCGACGCCGTCGATGTCGAAGCTCGGATCGGCCTCCGCGTAGCCGAGCTTCTGCGCGTCGGCGAGGACGTCGGCGAACTCGCGCCCCGTCGTCCGCATGGTCGTCAGGATGTAGTTGCAGGTGCCGTTGAGGATGCCGAAGACGCGCGCGATCCGGTTGGCGGCGAGGCCCTCGCGCAGCGCCTTGATGATCGGGATGCCGCCGGCCACCGCGGCCTCGAAGCCGAGCCGCACGCCCTTCGCCTCGGCCAGGCGCGCGATCGCCGTGCCTTCTTTCGCGAGCAGCGCCTTGTTGGCGGTCACCAGGTGCTTGCCGGCCTCGATCGCGGCGCGGCAGGTCGCGCGCGCCGGCCCGTCGGCGCCGCCGATCACCTCGACCACGGCGTCGACGCCGGGATCGCGCGCCAGCGCCACGGGATCGTCGAACCAGCGATAGGGCTTCAGGTCTATCCCGCGGCCGCGCGCCCGGTCGCGCGCGGCGACGGCGACGACGCGGATCGGCCGATCGCAGCGCAGCGCCAGCAGCGGCGCGTGCTCGGCCAGCAGCTTGACGGTGGCGGCGCCGACGGTGCCGAGACCGGCGACGCCGACTTTGAGCGCATCGGGCACGCGCACGGCTCCCTGGAAACGGACTGCGGCAAGGACGCCCCGGCGCCGATGCGCCCCAGGCCCCGCCGCGAGGGGCCCTTGTCTGTCACATCCGCGCCCGGCGTTCAATCGGCATGCCCATCGCCTGCCCGGCTCCGCCGCCTGCGCTTGTCGCGCCAAGCCGGCAGCCCGATAATCCGAGCGCCGCAACCGTTCCGGACGCAGGATTGCCGCGATGTTCCACATCATCCCGTCGCAGCACGACTTGCTGGAATCGCTGCCCAAGCATGCGGTCGTGGCCGAGATCGGCGTCGCCGAGGGCAACACGTCCCGCCGCATCCTCGACATCTGCGCGCCGCGCGCGCTGCACCTGATCGACGCCTGGCGGCACCAGCCCGTCAACGACGGCGGGCTCGACCCCAACAATCTCGACGACGCGGCGCAGGAGCGGCGGTTCGCCGCCGTGCAGCAGCGTTTCGCGGCCGAGATCGCCGCCGGCCAGGTGACGCTGCACCGCGTGCGCTCGCAGGACGCGGCTGCACGCTTCGCCGACGGGCAGCTCGACTGGATCTATGTCGATGGCTCGCATCTCTACGACGACGTGCTCGCCGACCTCAGGCTCTATGCCCCGAAGCTGAAGCCGGACGGCTACATCTACGGCGACGACCACGTCAACTCGCCCACCTATCGCGAGCGCATGAAGTTCGGCGTGGTGGAGGCGGTGCGCCAATTCCTGACAGAGACGGGATACGAGCTGGTGGTGCTCACCAATGTGGGCCGCTACCTGATCGCGAAGAATCCCAAGGCGCCCGACCATGTGTCGCTGATGCTCGACGTGCTCGACCGGGCGCGCTACGTGCAGGAGATCCGTCAGCCGATGCGCCACGACCTTCGCTACGAGGAGCTCGTGCTGCCGAGCGGCAAGGCGATCGTCTACCTGTCGGTCTAGGCAGGCCGCCGCCGCCTCGCCGTCCCGCCGCCGTGACCGGCGAGCGTCGCAGCGGCGCGCCCGCTCAGGTGCCCAGGAAGACCTCGACGCGGCGGTTGCCGGCCTCGCCGGTCTTCCGCGACTCGTCGTACTCCGGCATGTTGTCGCCGACGGCGCCGAGGCGCACGGCGTCGCGCGGCACGCCCAAGCGCATGAGCTCGCGCGCGACGGCATCGGCGCGCTCGCCCGAGACACGATAATTGACCAGCTCGGCTGCCGAGGCCTTGCTGGCCTTCGCCGCGTGGCTGGCATGGCCGATGACCGTCAGGGCACCGCCCTGCTGCCGATGGATTGCGGCCATCTGCTTGAGCACTTGGCGGTCCGATGCCGTGAGCTGGGCCGAGCCGTCGCCGAAGTAGATGATGCCGAGGCGCTGGCCGCTCGGCGCCACCGGGCCGGCAGGCTGCGCGCTCGCCACCGCCTGCTGCGGCGCCGACTGCACCATGGCCGGCTGGCCCATGGGCGCGCCGGGGAAGACGCCCTGGCCGGGCAGCGTGCCATGCGGCGCCATGGGCGGCATTGCCTGCATGGCGGAGGGCGCGACCTCGCGCCGGTTCATGATCGGCGGCGCGACCGAGGCCGGGCGCTGCATCTCCAGCGGCGCCGCCGTCATCGGCTGCGGCAGCGAGGCGACCTGCGGCGGAGCCGCAGGTGGCGGCACGTTGGCGCTGGCGATCACCTGCGGGGCGACCACGGGCTGAGCCACCACTGCTTGCGGCGTTGGCGGGACCGGCATGCTGACGGGCGCGCCGAGGGGCGCTTGGGTCGGGTTGGCGAGCTGCGGCGGACGTGCGCCGCTCACGGGCTGGCTGAGGCGCTGGCCGTAATAGGCGGTGTACGGATCGGCCGAGGTGCCGGGCGGCAGGGCGATCGGCCCGGAGGCCTGCGCCATCACGCTTGTCCCGGCCGCGATGCGGTCTGCGTTGACCAGGGGGCCCGTCGGTGCCGGCGGGACCGGGGGCAGAGCCGCCACCTGCGGGCGTGCCGGCTGCGGGGCAGACGGGACAGTCGGCATCGCCGTCGGCGCCTGAGCGCCGCGGCTCGAGCGCGGCGGCACCGCGCCGCCCAGGCCGGGGAAGGCCGGACGGACAGCGCTCGCCGGCGGGGCCGCCGGCTGCAGCGCCTCGGCGGCGACGGGCGGTGGAACGGGAGCGACGGGCTGGGTGGCGTCAGCGAGCTGCGCCGGGGCGCCAGCCGCCGTGCCAGTGCCGCCGGCGCGCAGGTCGTCCTGGCTGTAGGCGCCGCCGGGAGCCGGAGCATCCGTCATCAGGCCGCGCTGCAGCGCGGCGCGGCGCTCCTCGACCGTCGTCGGCGGGCGCTCGGGCACGTTCCCGAGATTGGGGAAGGCGCCGCGCGGTGCGCTCTGTCCGGACTGGCGCGTCTGCGCGGTCTGGCGCGAGCTCGAGCGCGGCGTGTCGTCGAAGATGCCCGCGACGTCCTCGAAAATGTTGTCCATGGTCTCGCAGGCCGAGAGCCCGGCGACCATCGCTGCGGCCGCGGTGCAGCGCAGAAGGTGACGGCGGACGGCGGCAGCGCGGCGCGGCGTCCTGCGGCGAAGGGATGTCTCGGTCATCGATCGGCCCTGGCTCTCGTTCGCCTGCCCGGCGCGGGCGGAGGCGGCAGTCCAGCAAGTCCCGGTCGGCTCCCGCTCTGGCGCCATGGGCGTCGCGGTGCGCCGTCCGACCCTGCCGCAGTGTGCGCGAAATCGACGGGCGATTCCAGCGCACATGCGGGATTCTGCAGCAGCAAAGGTTAACCAAACTTAGCTTTCGCCCATCTTTCCCGAAGCGCGCGCAGCACGGCGCCGGCAGCCGCCGCCCGCGCCGCGGCGCGCCAGGCCGCCGAGTGCCGCGGCGCGCCAGGCCGCCGAGTGCCGCGGCGCAGCACGCAATTCTCTTCACAGGCAGCGGCAGCATCGGCATATGAAGGGCTGACGCCCGCGGACGATTCCGAGCGTCGAGCGCAGGCAGGAGCGAGCATGGCCAAGGACGACACCCGGTCTGGCGCCGGCGCGGCGCGCGGCACGGGCGGCGCCGGGGCAGGGGCGCCGCCCGGGCCGACCAAGGCCGAGCCGCCCAAGGCCGAGCCACCCGAGGCCGAGCCACAGGAGATCCGCCTCGCCGACCCCGTCGAGCTGGCACGGGCGATCGCCAGCATCGCAGAGCGCAGCCAGCGCATCGTGGCGGAGTTCCTGCAGCGCCGGTCCGGGCAACCGGCCGCCGCGATCGCCGACCCGCTCAACATCGGCAGCGCGTTCTTCGAGATGACGACGCGGCTGATGAGCAACCCGGCGCGGCTCGTCCAGGCGCAGCTCTCGCTGTGGCAGAGCTACATGCAGCTCTGGCAGACGACGACCAAGCGCTTCATGGGCGAGACGGCGGAGCCGGTGATCGCGCCGGGCGTCGACGACCGGCGCTTCAAGGACCAGGCCTGGGAGGAGAACGCGGTCTTCGACTACATCAAGCAGTCCTACCTGCTCACCGCGCGCTGGCTGCAGGCGACCGTCAAGGACGTCGAAGGGCTCGACGACAGGACGGCGCGTAAGGTCGATTTCTACACGCGCCAGTTCGTCGACGCGATCGCGCCGTCGAATTTCGTCATGACCAATCCGGAGGTGCTGCGCTCGACGCTCGAGACCGGCGGCGAGAACCTGATCAACGGGCTCCACAACCTGCTCGACGACCTGGAGCGCGGCCAGGGCAAGCTGTCGATCAAGATGACGGACGAGCAAGCCTTCGAGGTCGGCCGCAACATCGCGGTAACCCCTGGCAAGGTGGTTTTCCAGACCGACCTGATGCAGCTGGTCCAGTACGCCCCGCTGACCAAGGAGGTCGGCAAGCGGCCGCTGCTCGTGGTCCCGCCCTGGATCAACAAGTTCTACATCCTCGACCTGCGCGAGAAGAACTCGTTCGTCAAATGGGCCGTCGAGCAGGGCCACACGGTCTTCGTCGTGTCGTGGGTCAACCCGGACGCGGCGCTCGCGCACAAGACCTTCGAGGACTATATGGTCGAGGGCATCCTCGCCGCGCTCGAGGCCATGCGCGCGGCGACCGGCGAGCGCCGCGCCAACGTCATCGGCTACTGCCTCGGCGGCACGCTGCTCGCGGCGACGCTGGCATACCTGGCGGAGGCGCAGGACGATCGCGTCGCGTCGGCGACCTTCTTCACCGCCATGGTCGATTTCAAGGAGGCCGGCGAGCTCTCGGTCTTCATCGACGAGGAGCAGCTCCGGCACCTCGAATCCAAGATGACGGCCGACGGCTACCTCGACGGCCGCTCGATGGCGACGACGTTCAACATGCTGCGCGCGAACGACCTGATCTGGTCCTTCGTGGTCAACAACTACCTGCTGGGCAAGGACCCCTTCCCCTTCGACCTGCTGTACTGGAACTCCGATTCCACGCGCATGCCGGCGGCGATGCACAGCTTCTACCTGCGCAAGATGTACCAGGAGAACAAGCTGGCCGAGCCCGGCGGCATCGCGCTGAAGGGCGTGCCGATCGACCTGCGCAAGGTCGCGCTGCCGACCTTCATCCTGGCGACGCGCGAGGACCACATCGCGCCCTGGCGCTCGACCTATGCGGCGACGCGCATCTACCGCGGCCCCGTGACGTTCTGCCTGGCTGCCTCGGGCCACATCGCCGGCGTCGTCAACCCGCCGGCGGCCAGGAAATACGGCCATTGGGCGCTCGAAGGCGGCGCGAACCCGCCGACGCCGGAGGAGTGGCTGCAGCAGGCAACGCAGCACCCGGGCTCGTGGTGGCCGCGCTGGCACGACTTCGCGAAGGCGCACTGGGACGGCATGGTGCCCGCGCGCGTGCCGGGCGACGGCCAGCTCGCGGCGATCGAGGACGCGCCGGGCAGCTACGTCAAGGTGCGCGCGACGGCATAGCCGGGCGCGTGCGGCCGGACCGAAACAAGGACAGTGGCGCATGGGCATCGTGACCGACGTGATCCTGCCGGCAGCGCTGGCGTTCATCATGTTCTCGCTCGGCCTCGGTCTCGTCAGCCGGGACTTCCTGCGCATCCTGAGGCAGCCGCGGGACTTTGTGGCGGGCGCGATCAGCCAGATGCTGCTGCTGCCTGCGGTCGCCTTCGCCATCGCGGCGGCATGGCCGATGGCGCCGGAACTCGCCGTGGGGCTGATCATCATCGCGGCGGCGCCCGGCGGCGTGACCTCGAACCTGCTGACCTCCTTCGCGCGCGGCGACGTCGCGCTGTCGATCTCGCTCACCGCCGTGTCGACCCTCGCCGCCGCGCTGACCGTGCCGTTGGTGGTCATGGCCGCGCACGCCGCCTTCATCGGCGGCGCGGCACCTGCCGAGGCGAGCCTGCTGCGCACCGCGGTCGGCATGTTCCTGATGGTCACGGCGCCCGTGCTGCTCGGCATGCTGCTGCGCGCCCGCGCCGAGGTGCTGGCGCTGCGCTTCGAGCCCATCGCGCGCCGCGTGTCGGCGCTGCTGTTCGTTCTGGTGCTGGCCGGCGCCATCCTGCAGGAGCGCGCCAACATCGTCGCCTATTTCGCCCAGGCGGGCCTGGTGACGCTGGCGCTCAACCTCGCCATGATGGCGATCGCCTTCGCGATCGGCGCCGCGTTCGGCTCAGGCCTGCCGCAGCGCATCGCCATCACAATCGAGTGCGGGCTGCAGAACGGCACGCTTGCGATCGCCGTCGCGACCATGACGTTCGGCGGCGGGCTGACCGTCGTGCCCGCCGCCACCTACAGCCTGATCATGTTCGCCACCGCCTTCGCGTTCATCGCGGTCATCAGGCGAACCCTGCGCGCGTAAGGACAGCGGCAGCCCGCGGCTCAACCCGCCTTGACGGCGATCTTGCGGGTCTTGCTCTCGACCTCCGGCGGCTTCGGCAAGATCACCGTCAGCACGCCCTTGTCGAACTTCGCGTCAACCTTCGCGCTGTCCACGTCGAAGGGCAGCGGGATGGCGCGGTAGAAGGAGCCGTAGGAGCGCTCCATGACGTGCCAGCCCTTCTCCTCTTTCTTGCTCTCCGCCTTCTTCTCGCCGCGAATGGTGAGCGCGCCGTCCGCCAGCTCGACCTCGACATCTTTCTGGTCGACGCCCGGGATCTCCGCCGTCACCTCGATCGCCTTGTCCGTCTCCTTGACGTCCACGCGCGGGCTGAGAGTGACGGGCATCGCCCCCAAAGCAGGGAAGCTGGCAGTGCCACGGAAGACATCGTCGAACAGACGATTGACCTCCCGATGCAAAGAGAGGAAGGGGTCTCCACCCTCAGTGTTTCCGACTCCTCTACTCTGCCGATTGAACGGTATCAGAGAACGAAGGCTCATGTCATAACCTCCATGACATCTTGAGTTGACCAGGGCATCCGGCGCGAATCCCACGCCGGCCCGTTCCATAACTCATTTAGTGAGCGGGAAAGACGGTTCAAGCCTGGCCGGCCATTGATCCAGGTCAAGGCGGCTAGGCGAACACGCGAATTTGCGCGCTCGCTTTGTTCCGGTCGGCTAGAACCAGGGCATGGAGCAACGTCCCCTTGCACGACGACAAGCATCGGCGAGGTCTGCAGCCTGGCTAGCGCTGCTCGTCCTGCCCTGCGCATTGCTGGCGGCGCCGGAACCGGCCGCGGCGGGGCCCACGCTCGACCGCATCAAGCAGCAGGGCAACTTCCGCTGCGGCACTATCCGGCAGGCCGGCACGGCCGTCGCCGACCTCGACCCGAACGGACGGTGGCGCGGCTTCTTCCCGGATTTCTGCCGCGCCGTGGCGACGGCCCTGACCGGAAACCCCGACGCCGTCGAGATCGTGCAGATCTCCGGCGCCGAGCGCTTCCGGTCGCTGCGCTCCGGCGACGCCGACCTCTTGGTGATGAACGCGACGCTGTCGCTCAGCGACGAGGCGGCGCACGGCGTCTCCTATCCCGCCATCTACTACTACGACAGCTTGGCCATCATGCGCGGGCGCAACGTGCGGGCAACCACCCTGCGCGAGCTGGCGCAAGCCGGGCCGCTGCGCATCTGCACGCTCTCGAATACCGCCGGAGCCCGCACCATCGACCTGCTGGTCGCGACCAGCCATGCCAACCTGACCACGGTCCCGGTCCAGACCCATGACGGCTACCTGACGGCGTTCCGCGCGCAGCAATGCGACCTCGTGGCCCATCACCGCCTGTTCCTCGGGCTGCACGTGCAGCGCAAGGATCTCGGCGACGCCGCGCTCCTGCCGGATTCTCTCCAGTCCAACGCCTTCAGCCCGATGGCGCTGGACGAGGACCAGGCCTGGCTGCGCCTGGTACGCGGCGTCGTGCAGGCGCTGATCCTCGGCGAGGCGCTCGACGTGTCGTCGGCCAATGTCCAGGAGATGCGAGGCAGCGCGGACCTGCAGGTGCGGCGGCTCCTCGGGATCGAGGGCGCGATCGGCGCCGCGATCGGGCTGCCGGCAGACTGGGCGGCGCGCATGATCGCCGCCGTCGGCCACTACGGCGAGATCTTCGAGCGCAACCTAGGCGCCGGCACGCCGCTGCGCCTGGAGCGCGGCCCCAACCGCCCCTGGAACAAGGGCGGCCTGCTCTACGCTGCGCCTCTGCAGTAGCAGTCCCGCGGCAACTTGGCCGCGGCGCCGCAGCTATGGCTTAATGCCCCGTCGGGGCCGTTGGGGAGCGGCCTGTCAGCAAGGAGAGGCGGGCGGGCGCTTGCCGACCCGCAGCGGGAGCGAGGTGCCATGATCGGACATGCAGATCGATGCCGCACGGCCGGCCGAGGACCGAGTCCGCGCAACGCGACCGCCAGTGCGGCCGTCGCGATCCTGTGCGCCCTCGCCGCATCGCCCGCATGGGCGGGCGCCACGTTCGACCGGCTCAAGGCGCAGGGATCGTTCAAGTGCGGCGTCGTGCGCCAGGCCGGCGTCGCCATCGGCGACGTCGACGCGACCGGGCAATGGCGCGGCTTCTTCCCGGACTTCTGCCGCGTCGTCGCCGCCGCGCTGACGGGCGACCCGGACCGCGTGGAGTATGTCCTGGTCGCCGCGCGCAATCGCATGAAGGTGCTGCACGATCGGGAAGCCGACGTGGTGATGCAGAACGCCACGCTGACGCTGACGCGCGAGGCGGTCGAACAGGTGTCGTTCCCCGCGATCTACTACTACGACGGCCAGGGATTCATGGGCCATGTCGGGCTGCGGGCCCGCAACCTCGCTGAGCTGCGCAGCGCCGGCAAGGCCAAGGCCTGCGTCCTCACCAGCACGACGACGGAGATGGGGCTCAGGGAGCTGGTCGCGACGACGCACCCGAACGTCGAGATCCTGCCGGTCGACACGCAGGACGGCTATTTCACGTCCTTCGCGCTCCGCCAATGCGACATCGTCAGCCACGACCGGCTGTTCCTCTCGGCCCATTCCCGCCGCAAGGACCTCGGCGAGGTTGTCGTCTTTCCCGACGTGATCTCGAAGGAGCCCCTGGGCCCGATGGTCCGCGCCGACGACCGCGCCTGGGAGTTGCTGGTGCGCTGGGCCGTTCATGCGACCATCCAGGCCGAGGAGCTCGGGCTGACCTCCGCGAACGTCGCCGCCCGCCGGGCCAGCGACAAGTCGCCGCCCGTGCAGCGGCTGCTCGGCGGCATCCCCGGCCTCGGCGCGGCGCTCGGCGTCGCCGACGACTGGGCGTTGAGAATCATCGAGACATCCGGGAACTACGGCGAGATCTACGACCGCAACCTCGGCGCCGGATCGGACCTGAAAGTGGAGCGCGGGCTGAACCAGCTGTGGACGAAGGGCGGACTTCTCTACGCGCCGCCGATGCGGTGAGCGGTGACGCGGCAGCCGGGCCCCGGGCCGGCCTGCCCCCGACCGATCGGCGGCGCCACAGCCGCCGCACGCCGGTCCTGCGCAGCGTCGGGACGCAGATCGTGCTCGGGCTCGTCACCGTCCTGGCCATGGCGGCGCTGACGGCCGCGCTCTCGTTCGTCACCATCGATCGACTGCGAGCGAACCGCCTCCAGGTGACCCGCGACGCGCTGCCGACGCTCTTCGGAGCGGGCCTGCTGGCGCGCCAGAGCGGCCAGATCTCCGCCGACGCCTATCCGCTGGCCCTTGCCGAGCGGCAGAGCACGCGCGAGGCGATCAAGCTGCGGATGCGCGACCAGTTCGAGGCGATGTCGCGGCTCACGGCGAACCTCGACACGCTGCGCGCCACGATGCCGATCGGGCTCGACCCCGAGGCCGTCGCCAACGTGGAGCGGACGCGCGACCTGCTGGGCGCGAGCATCGCCGAGCTCGACAGCGCGGTGGAGCGCAGGATCGCGGTGACGCAGCAGCTGCAAGCCTCGATCCAGCAGCTGCGCGCGGTCGATCGGCGCATGCCGGGCGCGGCGGCTGCGGCGCGCGCCGGGATCCCTTTCCTGGAGTGGCGCACGGCGGCGCGCGATGCCATGGCCTACAGCCTGGCCGCCATGGCAGCGGACCAGCCGTTCCAGATCGACGAGCTGCTGAAGCTGTCCCGTGCGCTGCCGATCGCATCGCCGCCCCTCGACCTGGCGCCGGCGGCCGGCCTGGAGCAGGCGGAGGCGTCAGCGATCGCGGGCGAGCTGGTCGCGCTGACGGTCGGGCCTGAGGGCATCCTGTCGCAGCGCGCCGCTCAGGTCGCGCTGCTGCGGCGCCAGCAGGGCTTGCTCAGCGGGATCGCCACGCTTGAGCAGCGCTACGTGACCGCGGCGATGGCGCTGTATGGAGCGATCCAGGGGCGCATCGAAGCGGCGAACGCGACCGTCGATGCGGAGGTCGCCGATCGCACGGCCTGGCTGGTCGTCATCATTTGCGCGTGCCTGGCGGTCTGCGCCATCGTCGGCTTCCTCGTCTACCACCGAATCGTGCGTCGGCTTCGCGCGCTGGAGACGTCGATGAGCGCGCATGTCGAGGGACGACGGCCGCCGATCGCGACGCATGGCAGCGACGAGATCGCGTCGATGGCCCGCTCGCTCGCCTTCTTCGTCAGCGCCATCGACCAGCGCGAGGCGCGCCTCGTGCTCGCGCGCGAGGAAGCGGAGTCCGCCAATCGCGCGAAGTCGGCGTTCCTCGCGACGATGAGCCACGAGATCCGGACGCCGATGAACGCCGTCATCGGCTTCAGCCACCTGGCGCTGCGCACCGCCCTGTCCGCGCCGCAACGCGACTACATCACCAAGATCCTGCTCTCCGGCCGCCGCCTGCTCGGCATCATCAACGACATCCTGGACTTCTCGAAGGTCGAGGCCGGCAAGCTCGACCTGGAGCGCGTGCCGTTCGACGTCAGGGCCGTGTTCCGCGACGTGACGGACGTCCTCAACCTCGAGGCCGCGAGCAAGAGCCTGCACCTGCGCCTCGACATCGACCCCGCGCTTCCGGCCCGCGCGACCGGCGATCCGCTTCGGCTGGGGCAGGTGCTCACCAACCTGGTCGGCAACGCGATCAAGTTCACCGAGCGGGGCAGCGTGACGGTCAGCGCGCGCCCGGCCGCGCAGGCCGGTGCCGGCGACGGGCTCGCGATCGAGGCGGAGGTCGCGGACACCGGCATCGGGATGACGCAGCAGCAGGTCGAGCGCCTCTTCGAGGGCTTCTCGCAGGCCGACCGCACGGTGACGCGCCGATACGGCGGCACCGGTCTCGGCCTCGCGATCTGCAAGCGCCTGGTGGAGCTGATGGACGGCCGCATCTGGGCCGAGAGCGCTCCGGGCAGCGGCAGCGTCTTCCGCTTCGTGGTGCGCCTGGGGTCGGCCGACCAGGGCCAGGCGCCTGCGGAGGCGGTCGATGCGCGCGCCGCGCTGGTGCGGCGGGTCCAAGGCTCGAGCGCGCTCGACCGGCCGCGCTGGGACGGCAGGCGCGCCCTCGTCGTCGAGGACAACGCCGTGAACCAGCAGCTCGCGCGCGCCTTGCTCGAGGAGGTCGGGTTCGAGGTCGCCATCGCCGGGAACGGGCGCGAGGCGATCGACTGGCTGGCGCGGGAGACCTGCGACATCGTCCTCATGGACATCGAGATGCCGGAGTTGGACGGGCTCGAGGCCACGCGGCGCATCATCGAATCGGCACTGGCCGGGGCGACGCGCTCGCCGCCGCCGATCGTCGCCATGAGCGCGCACGCCATGGCCGAGGAGCGCAGCGCCAGCGTCGCCGCGGGCATGGTCGACCACCTGACGAAGCCGATCGAGCCGGACACGCTCTACGGCGCGCTGGCGCTTCATCTGATGCCTGGCGCGACCGCTGCAGCGCGGCAGCAAGACGCCGTCGCCGAGGTCTCGCCTCTGCACGGCCAATTGCCGTCAAAGCCTCCAGGCCTCGACGTCGAGGCCGGCCTGCGGCTCGCCAACGGCGACCCGGCTCTCTACCGCAGCCTCGTCGGCCTGTTCCGCGACCGCTTCGCCGGCAGCCGCGACGAGCTGGCCCGGTTGGTCGAAGCCGCCGACCGCGACGCGGTCAAGATCCTCGCGCACTCCCTGCGCGGCGTCGGCGCGACCATCGCCGCCGGCGCGCTCCAGGCCAGCGCGGAGGCGGTCGAGAGCGCAGTCGGCCGCGGCGCATGGCCGCCGCCCGAGGATCTCGCCGGGACCATGCTGCAAGCGCTCGACGAGGCCCTGGCCGGCGCGGCGCTCGTCCTGGGCGACGGCCCGGGGCCATGAGCGCTTTCCGCCCTCGGCGCTCGCGCGACCAGCGTCGGCCGTTATAGGCTTGCGGCGGCACAAGCCCGGGACGAGGGAGCTGCCATGCTCGCAGCGCCACAATCGGCCAAGCCCAGACCGACGCTGACGCAGGAAGCGGGCATAGCCGCTTTCGGCTTGCTGGTGCTCGCCCTGCTGTGGGGCGCCCTCTCCCTGTACCTTTCGAGCGAGCGCGAGCGGGCGCGCACGGCGGCGGATGCCCAGCGCATGGGAATCGCGCGCACCGTCGAGGAGCACGTCTTCGCCACGCTCCGGTCGATCGACCAAAGCCTCTTGCACGCGAAGCACGAGGTCGAGCGCGACCCCGCGGGCTTCGACATCAGGCGCTGGCTGTCGATCACGCCGGTGGTCCGCGACCTCTCGCTGCAGTTCTCCGTCGTCGACGCGACGGGCCGCATCCGCGCGAGCAGCATGGGCGAGCAGTTCCACGGCGTGGACGTCTCGGATCGCGCTTTCTTCTCCGCGCATCGCGACGCCGATTCCGGGCAAGTGCTCATCAGCCGACCGGTGGTCGGGCGAACGACGGGCCAGACGTCCATCCAGATCAGCCGGCGCATCAACCGGCCGGACGGCATCTTCGACGGCATGCTGGTGTTCTCGCTCGATCCCGCGTTCATCAGCGCGATCGCGCGCACCCTGCCGCTCGGCGACACCGGCTCCATCGCGCTGATCGGCCTCGACGGCACGGTGCGGGCGAGGATTCCCTCGGCCCAGCGCGGCGTCGGGGACAGCGTCCTCGGCTCGCCGATCTTCGCGGCGGCGTCGAGCCGCGAGCAGGGCTTCGTGCACGGCGTCGGCACGCTCGACGGCCAGGAGCGGTTCTACGCCTACATGCGGGTCCGGTCCTACCCCTTGATCGTGCTCGCCGGCATCACGGCGCAGGAGGCCTTCGCCGAGGCCAACCATCGGGCCGATATCGGCCTCCTCGTCGTGTTCGTGCTGACGGGCGTGCTGACGGCGGCGACGGTCGTGCTGAGCACGCTGGCGCGGCGCCTGGAGCACAGCGGCCGGTTGCAGCGGGAGGCCAAGGACCAGGCGGAGGCCGCGAACCGCGCGAAGTCGGCATTCCTCGCGACGATGAGCCACGAGATCCGGACGCCGATGAACGCCGTCATCGGCTTCAGCCACCTGACGCTGCGCACCGCCCTGTCCGCGCCGCAGCGCGACTACATCACCAAGATCCTGCTCTCCGGCCGCCGCCTGCTCGGCATCATCAACGACATCCTGGACTTCTCGAAGATCGAGGCCGGCAGGCTCGAGCTCGAGCGCGCCCGCTTCGACCTCAGGAGCGCCTACCAGGACGTCATCGACGTCCTGAGCATCGACGCCGCGAGCAAGAGCGTGGCGCTGAGCCTGCGCCTGGACGAGAGCTTGCCCCGCGAGGCGACCGGCGACCCGCTCCGGCTCGGCCAGGTGCTGACCAACCTGGTCGGCAACGCGCTCAAGTTCACCGACCGCGGAGCGGTG
>JAEULF010000447.1 GCA_016793965.1 Alphaproteobacteria bacterium
GCGTCTGCGATACCGGGTGCGGCGCCCGTCGCAGCTCCTGCCGCCTCGGTGGCACCGCCCGCCGCGCCGCCGCGCCATGCGAGCTTCGGCGCCATGCCGGGCCGCCCGCCGGAGATGCGCGCGGCGCCGCGTCCGAGCAGCCCGCAGCAACCGGCACCGGCCGCGGCCAAGCGGGCACCGCAGGAGGAGGAGCGCAAGCCGCAGCCGCCCCAGGCACGGCCTGAGCAGGGCGCGCCGCGTCCCCCGGTGGTCGCGGGCAAGATCAACTGAGCGGGCGGTCGCGCGGCAGCACCCGGCGCGGCGCCGGGCGCTGCCGCGCGATTGCGCGCGCGCGCGCCCGGGGAATAGTCTCGCCGCCGTCGATCCCCCCGATCCGGTTTCCCCCCGATCCGGTCCGCACGAGGCGCGCAGCATGCACGGCGACGAGGACCAGGCCGCGCGGCGCGGCGATGCCGAGCGCCTGTTCCGGGCCGGCCTGCAGGAGCAGCGCGCCGGGCGCCATGACGCCGCCGTCGCGGCCTATCTGCAAGCGCTCGACCGCGACCCCGCCTTCGATGCCGTGTTCAACAACCTCGGCGCCGCGCTGATGCGCGTCGGCCGGCCCGAGGTCGCCGTGCCCTATCTCCGGCGCGCCGTCGCTGCCGCCGCCGGGTCGCCGTCGCTCGGCATCAACCTGGCGCGCGCGCTGCGCGCGGCGGGACGCTTGGATGAGGCGCTCGCCGCGGCGGGGCAGGTGACCCAGCGCCTGCCCGGCCAGGCGGAGGCGTGGCTGGTCCAGGGACAGCTGCAGCGCGATGCGGGCGCTCTCGCCGCGGCGGAGGCGAGCTTCGAGCGCGCGCTGGCGATCGAGCCCGCGCATGCCGAGGCGACGGCGCTGAAGGCGGAGACGATCCTGCTCTCGGGCGATCTCGGGCGCGGCTGGGCGGCATTTGAGGCGCGGCTGCGCCTGCCCGGCGCGCAGGGGCTCTTGCGCGACGCCGCGCGGCTCGGTCGGCCGCAATGGTCCGGCAGCGACCCGCGCGGCCGCGCGATCCTTCTGCGCGCGGAGCCGGGCTTCGGACACCAGGTGATGCTGGTGCGCTTCGCGCTGCACCTGGCCGCGCGCGGCGCGTCGCCGATCATCGAGGTGCCCGGCGAGCTCATGAAGCTGTTCATGAGCCTGAGGGGCCGCATCGGCCTGTGGCCCGAGGGCGCGCCGCCGCCGGAGCACGATCTGTGGGCGGCGGTCGGCAGCCTGCCCGGTCTCCTCGGCATCGCGCCGGCCGACCTGCCGGGGCCGATCCCCTATCTCTTCGCGCCGGGAGACCTCTCGCCCGTGCCGATGCCCGGACCGGGAGCGCGGGAAGGGTTGCGCGTCGGCCTGTGCTGGGCGGGCGATCCGCGCCACCTGCGCGACCGCGAGCGCAGCGTTCCGCTGGAGCGCCTGGTGCGCGTCGTCGAGGACGCCGGCGTGAGCGCCGTGTCGCTCCAGGTCGGCGCGGCTGCCGGCGATGTCGCGCGCCTCGGCCTGCAAGGCATCGTCCGCCAGCCCGGGCGCGCCTTGCGCGATTTCGCCGATCTGGCGCTCGCGATGGCCGGGGTCGACCTGGTGATCACGGCCGACACGGCGCCGGCGCATCTGGCGGGCGCCCTCGGCCGACCGGCATGGGTGGCGCTCCCTTTCGCGCCGGATTGGCGCTGGCAGGTCGGTCGTGCCGACAGCCCCTGGTACCCATCGCTGCGCCTGTTCCGGCAGGAGCGGCCTGGCGACTGGGCAGCGCCTCTCGAAGCGATGGCCGATGCGCTCGCGCGCCGCCGCTCGGCGATCGGAGGACTCTAGCAGCACTCTCGGGTGACGGCTGCTAAGTCATTGTTTTAACACGTTTTTTCCATTGCGAAGTCACGCCGCTCTTGGCCTACTGATGGAGCGGAGGCCGGGCGAACCGGTCCCGCGGCATCACGCGGACCGGACCGGGCGAACCGGCGCCGGCTGGAACAGGAAGGCCAAGAGATGAGCACGCTCGCGCTTCAGATGCGGGACTGGCGGCTCACCACCGCCGAGATCCTCTATCACATGCCCGATCATCCGAAGCTCCTGCAGACCTATGTCTGGCAGGAGCTCGACCTGGCGCCGGAGTTCCCGACGCTCAGGAAGTTCCTGGATTTCTGGAGCCGCAACCTGGAGGGCAAGCTGCACTCCGTGCGCGTCGCCAACGCCGGGCTGATCCAGCCGCCGCGCGTCCAGGTCGCCGACACGCTGCTGCATCTGCATTGATGCGCGGGCCGGCGGCAAATTGACGCGAGTCAAGCGCCGCCGGCCGGGCGATGCGCTATATCCGCCTGCGGACGGCAACGCGCCGCGGGGAGATGGAGCATGCGCATCTTGACGGGAACGCTCCCGAGCGGCGGCGCTGCGCCGGCGCCGCGCGCGGTCGGCTGGTGGCTCCTGCTCTGCGCCGCGATGGTGCTGGCCATGATGCTGATCGGCGCCGTGACGCGGCTCACCGATTCCGGCCTCTCGATCATGGAGTGGAAGCCGCTCGCCGGTGCGCTGCCGCCGCTGACCGATGCGGAGTGGCAGCGCGTCTTCGCGCTCTACAAGACGATCCCGCAATACGCGCTGCGCAACCAGGGCATGGCGCTCGAGGAGTTCAAGGGCATCTTCTGGTGGGAGTGGATCCACCGGCAATGGGGGCGCGCGATCGGGGTGGCCTTCCTCGTGCCGTTCCTCTGGTTCTTGTGGCGGCGCGCGGTCAGCGGCGCCTTCGCGTGGAAGTGCGGCATCGCCTTCCTGCTCGGCGGGCTGCAGGGCGCCATGGGCTGGTGGATGGTGGCGAGCGGCTTCAGCCAGCGCACCGAGGTGAGCCAGTACCGGCTCGCCGCGCACCTGGCCCTCGCCTTCGTCATCCTGTTCTGGCTGCTCTGGCTGGCGCTCGACGTGCTGGCGCGCCGGCGCGCCGAGTCGGGGCCGGCGAAGGCGCGCCCGGAGCGGGGCGGCGGCGCGGGCTGGGCCCTGCTGGCGCTGCTCGGCGTGACCATCATGTCAGGCGCCTTCGTCGCGGGAACCGACGCCGGCTTGATCTACGACACCTATCCGTTGATGGGCGGCGCCTTCGTGCCCGGCGACTACCGCGACCCCGCGCTCTCCTTCTGGCTCAACGCGTTCGAGAACAGGTCCGCTATCCAGTTCCATCATCGCTGGCTGGCCGCCGCGACGGTCCTGGCCGTGCTCGCTTATGCCTATGGCGGACTCGTGGGCGGGACGGCGGCGGCGCGGCTGCCCCTCGCGCTCTCCGCCGTCGTCTCCCTGGCGCAGCTCGGCCTCGGCATCGCCACGCTGCTGTCCAACGTCGACCTGCCGACCGCCGTGGCGCATCAGGGCGGGGCGGCGATCCTCTTCGCCTGCGTCGCGTGGTCGATCCATGCGCAGCATCGCCCGCAGCTCGGCGCCCCATAGGACGCTGCAATTGGCGATGGACAGGCCGGGGAAAGGGCGCGCCAGATGTGCCGATGTCGCCGCCTACGTCGCCCAACGCCAGCCCTGCCAGGGGCACCTATCTCGCCGCCGTCGGCTTCATGCTGGCTTCCATCTGCCTGGGCGGGCTGATGAACGGCTTGATCAAGTGGTTGTCGGCCGATTACGCGACGCTGCAGATCATCTGCTTCCGGGCCGTCTTCGGCCTTGCCCCGGTGCTGGCGTTCCTCTGGATGTCCGGCGGCTTCGGCCAGCTCCGCACCAGCCGGCCGCTCGGGCACCTGATCCGGTCGCTCGTCGGCGGCACGAGCATGCTGTGCGCCTTCTACGGCTACGGCCACCTGCCGCTGGTCAATGCGCAAGTGCTGAGCTACGCGACGCCGATGTTCGTCACGATCGTCGCCATGCTGCTGTTCGGCGAGGTCGTGCGCCTGCGGCGCTGGAGCGCGCTCGCGATCGGCTTCGCGGGCATCGTCCTGGTGCTGCAGCCGGGGCCGGGCTTCCTGCGCGGCCTTGCGGACTCGCCGGCGCCCGTCATCATGCTCTGCGGCTGCCTGTTCGCCGGCTTCGCCGCCAACCTGATCCGGCAGCTCTCGCGCACGGAGAGCACGGCGGCGATCGTCTTCTTCTACACGGCGATTCTCGCCGTCATCTCCAGCGTCGCCGCCGCGTTCGCCTGGCGGACCCCGGTGCGGCTGCTCGACTGGGCGCTGCTGATCGGCCTCGGCCTGATGGGCGGCGTCAGCCAGCTTTGCATGACGGCGGCCTACAAGCGCGCGCAGCTCTCGACCATCGCGCCCTTCGAGTACCTGATGATCCTGACGGCGCTCGGCCTCGGCTTCTTCGTGTGGGGCGAGGTGCCTACCTGGCTGACGCTCGTCGGCGCCGCCGTCGTCATCGCGAGCAGCCTCTACATCGTGCTGCGCGAGGCGCAGCTGCGCCTGCCGCGGCCGGGCTTCCTCGGCCGGACTCGGGCGCGCGAGTAGCGCGCGCCCGCAAGCCCCGGCCCGCCAGCCCCGGCCCGCAAGCCGCGCGCATGCCAGCGCCGTCGCGCGGGCAGTGGACATAGGCCGCGGTCCCGCGCTTGATGCGCCCATGTCGTCCCCACCGTCGGCCGCCGCCGGCCCCTCCCGGTCGTCCTATCTCGTCGCCGTCGGCTACATGCTCGTCGCCGTCGCGTGCTTCGGCTTCATCTATGCCGGCATCAAGTGGCTGGCGCCGGACTACCCGACGGTGCAGATGATGTTCTTCCGCTGCGCCTTCGCTCTCGTGCCGATCATGGTCTTCGTCGCGCGAACGGGCGGGCTGGCGCAGCTGCGCACGCGCCGTCCGCTCGGTCATGTCGCGCGGACGGCCGCCGGCGTCGGCGGCATGGCATGCACATTCTACGCCTTCGGCCGGCTGCCGCTGGTCGATGCCCATGTGCTCAACTACGCGACGCCGCTCTTCGTGACGTTGGTGGCGCTGCTGGTGTTCGGCGAGGTCGTCCGGCTGCGCCGGTGGACCGCGTTGGCGATCGGCTTCGCCGGCATCCTCCTCGTGCTGCAGCCCGGCCCCGCGCTGCTGGAGACGGTCAGCACCAACCCGGCCGCCCTCGTGATGCTGCTCGGCTGCGTCTTCGCCGGCCTGTCGGTCAACATGATCCGGCGGCTGACCGAGACCGAGACCACGGCGTCGGTCGCGTTCTACTTCATGCTGACGGTCAGCGCGGTGACCGGCATCGCGACGATCTTCGCCTGGCGCACGCCGCAATCGGTCGAGCACTGGGCCATGCTGGTCGCCATGGGCATCCTCGGCGGCATCGCGCAGCTCGGCATGACGGCGGCGTACAAGCGGGCGCCGGTCTCGGCCCTCGTGCCCTACGAGTATTCCTCGATCCTGATGGCGCTCGGGCTCGGCTTCTGGATCTGGGACGAGGTGCCGAGCCCGCTGACCATGCTCGGCGCCGTCATCGTCATCGCGAGCGGCCTGTACATCCTGCAGCGCGAGGCGCAGCTCAAGCTCGGCCGCCGGAGCGCGTCCGCGCCGCCCCCGCCGCCGGCCTGAGGCCGGTCGTGGTATCGTCCGGCGAGCCGGGATACAGCCGCCGCGATGTCGTCGCCGCGGCCGCGATGATGCTTGCCGCGATCGCTCTGCTGTGCACCCTCGACGCGATCGTGAAATGGCTGTCGGCGCGCTACGCGCCGATGGAGATCGTGCTGTTCCGCAGCGCCGGCGCGCTGCCGCTGATCCTGGCCTATCTCTGGTGGACGGGTGCCTTGCGCAAGCTGCGGGCCGGCCGGCCGGGCCTGCTGGCGCTGCGCTCGGTCCTCGGCGCCGCCTCGCTGTGGTGCGCTTACTACGCGTTCGGGCGCATGCCGCTGGCGGACGCGTTCGCCATCGGCTTCACGGCGCCCTTCTTCGCCGTCATCGTGGCCGCGACGGCGCTGCGCGAGCGCGTGCCCCTGCGCAACTGGCTCGCCGCCTCCGCGGGCCTTGCGGGCGCTCTCGTCGTGCTGCGGCCGGATGCCGGCATCCTCGCGCGGTTGGCTGCCGAGCCCGCGGCCGCGCTCATGCTGGCGAGCGCCGTGATCTTCGCCGTCAACGCGGCGCTGGCGCGCCACCTCAGGGCGACGGAGAACGCGGCGGCGCTGGCGTTCTACTTCACGCTGGCCTGCGCGGCGATGTCGGCGCCGCTGGCGCCGCTCGACTGGGTCGATCCCGCCGGCTGGGACTGGCTGCTGCTCGCCGCCGCCGGGGTGCTCGGCGCGAGCGGCCAGGTGCTGATGACCGGCGCCTTCATGCGCGCTCCGGTCTCGATCGTGGCGCCGATCGACTACCTCTCGCTGCTCTTCGCGGTGGCGATCGGCTACGCGATCTGGGACGAGGTGCCGCCCTGGACGACGATAGCCGGCGCCGCGGTCATCGTGGCGAGCGGGCTCTGGCTGCTGCGCGCGGAGGCGCGCAGGTGACCTTCACTTCTGCTCGCCCCAGCGCGCCGCCCAGGCGGCCGCGCGGTCGGAGGACACGGTCGGGCGCGGGCTCCCCGCCGCAGTCCTGCGCTCGACGAGCCGCAGCAGCAGCTCGCGCTTCTCCTGCGGCTTCAGCACCGTCCAGTCGGCGATCTCGCCGCCCGTGCGGTAGCAGCCGCGGCAGAAGCCGGTCTTCCGGTCGAGGTCGCACACGCCGATGCAGGGCGAGGGCGGGTCGGGGAGGGCCATGCGAGCCCGTGTTGCGTCGTCCATGGCAGCCATGTAGCGCCCTAGCGCGTTCCCGGCCATAGGCAAGCGCCGCCGGTTCGACGGGGACATGAAATCCCGGCAATCGGGCGGGTTCCGCTGCCGATTGGGCTTGGCCAGGGCTCCGCCGCTCGTGTACACCCGCGCGTCCCGCTCGGCCCCCCGTTTTGCCGACCCTGGACCCATAGGCCAAGGCTCCTGATGGACCTCTCCGTCGTCATCCCCATGCGCAACGAGGCCGGCAACGCCGCCCCCCTGCTCGCGGAGATCCGCGCGGCGCTGGACGGCGGCGGCATCGCCTATGAGGTCGTTTGCGTCGATGACGGCAGCACCGACGCGACGGCTTCCGAGCTGGCGGGCAGCGCGCACGCCGCCGCCGCCGGGCGCTTCGCCGGGCTGCGCTTGGTCCGGCATGCCGGCAGCTTCGGCCAGTCGGCAGCGATCCGCAGCGGCGTCCAGGCCGCGCGCGGGCGGTGGATCGCCACCCTGGACGGCGACGGGCAGAACGACCCTGCCGACATCCCCAAGCTGTGGGCCATGGCGCTGGCGCTCCCGCCGGAAGGCCCCGTGCGCATGCTCGCGGGCATGCGGGTGAAGCGCCGGGACACCTGGTCGAAGCGCTGGGCTTCGCGTGCCGCCAATGCCATCCGCAGCGCGCTGCTCGGGGACGATACGCGCGACACCGGCTGCGGCTTGAAGCTGTTCCGCCGCGACCTGTTCCTCGATCTCCCCTATTTCGCGCATATGCACCGCTTCCTGCCTGCGCTGGTGAAAAGGCAGGGATTTGCGGTAGTCTCGGTGCCGGTGAATCACCGGCCGCGCCTGCATGGGCGGTCCAACTACGGCAATCTCGGCCGCGCGCTGGTCGGCATCGTCGATATCCTCGGCGTCATGTGGCTGCAGCGGCGCGCGCGCGTGCCCAAGTTGCTCGATGATCGGGCGAAGGAGACCGGATGAGCTGGATCGTCGAGTGGGTCACCCGGGCCGTGCCGCTGGGCAACCCCTATGAGCTCGCCTGGGCCTTCGTCGGCGTCGCCGCGCAGATGCTCTTCTTCATGCGCTGGATCCTGCAGGGCATCGCCAGCGAGAAGGCCGGGCGCAGCGTCGTGCCGCTGTCGTTCTGGTACGTCAGCTTCGGCGCCGGCCTGGTGCTGCTGGCCTACGGCATCTACAAGCACGAGCCGATCATCGTGATCGCCCAGGCGGCCGGCACGGTGATGTACGCGCGCAACCTCTGGCTCATCTACCGCGAGCGCCGCCGCAGCGGCGAGGCGTTCGGCACGTCCTCGACCGCTGCCCGGCCCGGCGGCGACGACTGAGGTCTCTGCTGATGACCGGCGACCACCAGGGCAATTCGGGCTGCCGCCGATGACCTGGGACCGCCGGTACCTTCTGGCGGGACTCGCGGCGTCCGCCCTGGTGCTGGTCCGGCGCGGCCCCGCCGTTGCCCAGGGAGCCGCCGAGACGGCTGGCCAGGTCGAGGAGATCGAAGGGACGGCCGAGGCGATGCGCCCCGGCCAGCAGGCGCGGCGCCTGGCGGCAGGCGCCCCCGTCTATGTCGGCGACGTGGTCCGGACCGGACCGGACTCCAGCCTCGGCCTGAAGTTCCTCGACGACACGGAGTTCGACATCGGGCCCCAGGCGGAGCTGACGATCGACGCGTTCGTCTACCAGCCCGCGCGCTCGGTCGGCGACTTCGCGGCGACGGTGGCGGTCGGCGCCTTCCGCTTCGTCAGCGGCGGGGTGGCGAGGCTCAAGGACGACGCCATGCGCGTGGTCGTGCCGATCGGCACGATCGGGGTGCGCGGCACGCACGTCGCCGGCGAGGCGACGCGCGAGGAGACCAGCATCGCCCTGCTCGACGCGGACGACGACCGGCCGACGCGCATCGTGCTGCGCAACGATGCCGGCAGCACCGTGATCGACCGGCCGGGCTTCGGCACGACCTTGCGCTCGCGGCGCGACCGGCCGCGCGCGGCCGAGCGCTTCAGCGACGACCGCGTGCGCCGCATCGTCGACCGCGGCCGCTTCCAGCGCCGCCTCGAGCGCTTCGCGCAGCGCCGGCGCCGGCGCCTGGAGGAGCTGCGCCAGCGCGGCCAGCCGCGTCGCGACGGCGGGCGGGAGGAGCGGCTGGACCGCCTGCTGCAGCGCCGGCAGGGCGGCACCGGCGAGCAGCCGCTGCGCGCCGGAGAATCTCAGCCGGGCCAAGCGCAGCCCAGCGCGGCGCAGCAGCGCCGGGAGGAGCGCCGCCAGCAGTTCAAGGACGAGCAGCAGAAGCGCCAGGAGCGCAAGGAGAAGCAGCGCGAGGCGCAGGACGAGCGTCAGGAGAAGCGCCGCCAGCGCCGCGACGACGCGGAGGAGCGCCAGCAGCGTTCGCGCTGAGAGGGGCTCCGACGACAGGGGGGGCGGCGAGAGGGGGCGCGCTCAGCAGGTCTCGACCGTCGTCTCGCTCATGCGTCCGGCATAGCCCTCGACCGGGCATCCCGGCGCTTCGGCGCTGTCGGCATCCGTCGTCAAGACGGCGCGCTGCACCACCATCCGCTGGTCGTCGTAGACGCGCACGGTCCCGGCGGCCGGCGCGTCGAGCAGCGATGCCGCCAAGGCGCCGACTCCCGCCACGAGCGCGGCGACGCCGAGCGCGGTCTTCAGCAGGCCCGGGCGCTGCTCGGTCGTCCGCGTTACCATTCGTTCATCCTCCGGGTGGAAATTCCTTGCATGGCAAGCAGATAGGTTGCTCCGGCGCGATCGCCGTTCAAGTCTGCGTGATCGCAGCGCGACAGCAGCCAGGAGTGCAGCCGCATGCTCGCCTTTGCCGCCGTCTACGCGATGTTCTACCTCAACGACCTGCCGATGCTGGCAGTGCGCGGCACGTACTGGGTCTACGTGATCGACTACGTCACGCGCGCGGCGGTGATCATCGCGATCGTCGTCGTGCCGCATCTGCGCGCGGCGTCGAGCGACTGGGGCCGGCTCCGGGTGCGCTGGTACGAGGCGGCGATCCTCACCGCCATCCCGGTGGTCGCATACACGCCGCTCCTCGAGCACCTGGCGATCCCGCTCAACAATGCGCTGAAGTTCCCCTACGCTTTCGGCTGGCTGAAGATCGATCAGCCGTTCCTGCGCCTCGTCGACCTCTCCTTCGGGCTCATCCTCGTGGCGATCAGCGAGGAGCTGGTTTGCCGCCAGCTCGCGCGCACCTATCTGCTCCCGCTGCTCAAGACGGAATGGGCGACGGCGCTGGTCGCTGCGGTCGTCTTCGGACTGATGCATTGGGGGACGGGCATCGGCATCGTGGTCGTCGCGACGATCATGGGCTTGGTGTTCTGGTGGACCTGGCGCGAGTCGGGGTCGCTCGTCGTGCCGATCATCGGCCACTACTTCGCCAACCTCTTCTTCTTCATGTCTTAGGCGGGCGCCCGGCCGGGCCGCCGCGGGCCGCAGTCGCGGACGGCCATCGTCGCCGGGCGGACCAGCCATCCCTATTAGGCGCTACCGCCGCGCGGTCGTTCCGCGCTGATATCGCGTGGCACCTCCGGAGTCCGCCATGAGCCCCGATGCCCACGCATCCGCCGTTGCCGCGCCCGCGTCTCTGGCCCGCGACGTCTCGGTGATCAGCCTGGTCGGCGTCGCGCACGCCACCAGCCACGTCTTCCAGATGTGCCTGCCGCCGATGTTCCCGCTGCTGCGCGACGAGTTCGGCATCAGCTTCGGCGCGCTGGGCATGGTGGTCGCCGCCTTCTACGTCGCCTCGGGCATCGGCCAGGCCTTCGTCGGCATCCTGGTCGACCGCTGGGGCGGCCGCCCGGTGCTGGCCTGCGGCATGGCGCTGCTCGCCTTCTGCATCGGGCTCATGGCGCTCGCGCCGTCCTTCTGGATGCTCTATCCCCTCGCGGTCATGGCTGGCCTCGGCAACTGCGTCTTCCATCCCGCCGACTTCTCGATGCTCGCCCACCGCGTCGACCGCTCGCGCCACGGCCGTGCCTTCTCGGTGCACGCCTTCGGCGGCACGCTGGGCTTTGCCGCCTCGCCGATCCTGCTCTCGGCCATCGCCTTCGCGATCGGCTGGCGCGAGGCGCTGCTGCTCGCCTCGGCCTGGGGCCTGGCCATGGCGGCGGCGGTGTGGCTGGCCGGCGACCTGCTCGGCCGCGGGCCGGCCGCGGCCGATGCGCGGCGCGAGAGCCCGCGCGAGATCGCTTCGGGCTTCCTGAAGCTCGTCACCATGCCGGCGCTGCTCGTCGCTTTCGTCTACCTCACCATGACCGCGACGGCCGGCGGCGGGCTGCAGACCTACGGCGCCGTCGCGCTGTCGGCGCTGCATGACCTGCAGTTCCAGCTCGCCACGGCGGTGATCAGCGCCTACCTGATCGGCAAT
Source organism: Alphaproteobacteria bacterium (assembly GCA_016793965.1). Lineage (GTDB taxonomy): Bacteria > Pseudomonadota > Alphaproteobacteria > JAEULF01 > JAEULF01 > JAEULF01. The sequence continues at coordinate 11,045 of JAEULF010000447.1, forward strand.
GCCGGCGGCATCCTGCTCGGCGGGCCGCTCGCCGACATGACGGACCGCCACGGGCTGATCGCCGGCGTCGGCCTCGTGCTGGCCGGTGCCCTGGTGGCGCTCGCCAGCTTCCCCGGGCTGACGCAATTCCAGGTGATGGCGCTGTTCTCGGTCGGCGGAGTCTGCGTCGGCGTCACGGCGGCGTCGCGCGACGTGCTGGTGAAGAAGGTGGCGCCCAAGGGCTCGCTCGGGCGCACCTTCGGCCTCGTCTATTCCGGTTTCGACATCGGCTCGATGCTCGGGCCCCTGGCGCTCGGCTGGTTCATGGACCATGGCATGCCGCAGGGCGTGATCCTCGGCGTCGCCGCGGTCTTCGTGCTGACCACCGTCGCGATCCGCTTGGTGAGCCGGCGCGCAGAAGCGAACGCCTGAGCCGGGCGGCGGCGACCTAGCTCCCCGGCTTGAAGCGAGCTCGGATCTCCGCCAGCGCGCCTTCGGCCTCGAGCGCCGCGAAGGCCGCGCGCAAGCGCTCGACCAGGCTCCCCTCCGTGTCGCGATGGGCCGCAAGGTAGAGGTCGGTGTCGGACGGGAGCTCGATCACCCGCGCGAAGACGTTGGGCATCTCGCCGGTCTTGATGCGATGGGCGAGCGAGTAGGGATTGCTCACCCAGTACTCCGCGCGGCCCCGCTCGATCAGCTTGAAGCGCTGGTCGCCCGGCGTCCGGTCGGGAAGCACGAAGAAGTGCTCGTCGCCGAACCCGAGCGACTGAAGCCGCTGCATGCTGGCGTCGCCGCTCACGACCACGACGCGTCCCTTGCGGCGCATCTCGGCGAACGAATCCGCCGCGAGGTCCGTGCGCTCGGAGAGGCGGAAGATGGTCAGGCGCACCGCCTCCAGCTTGCCGATCCAGGCGAAGCTGTGCTCGCGCTCGGCGTTGCGAGCGAGAGAGTAGATGAAGGTGCCGGCGACCGTGGAAGCGGCGTGCAGGGCGCGCTGCCAAGGCAGGACCTCGATCCGCTGGGGGACGTTCGCCCGCTCGAATACCCGCTGCACGATCTGCGTGGAGAGACCTTCGACCGCGCCGTTCTGCACGAAGCTGAAGGGCGGCAGGCTCTCCGTGACGACCTGGACGGGCTCGACGGCGCGCGCCTGCGCCGCGGCGCCAACGAGCAGCGTGGCGGCAAGCACGGTTCGGGACATGAGCGACACGTGCAGGGTCATGATCGCGTGGATTGCCAGAGCGCCTGGGGCAGCAGGTCGATCATCGCGCCATCGATGATCGAGATACGAGGTCCCGATGGCTGAATCCAGCAGTTTCGCAATTGGCCATTGGCGCATTGCTCGCCACGGTTGTTCAGCGGCCTGCGGCAGCGGCCACCTCGCCGTCGCGCGCGGAACTACGCCTCGATCCGAAGGTCGGGCTTGAGCCGTCCGGCCTTCGCGGCCGAGTCGAGACGGCGCTCGACCAGGCCGGCGGCGAGCTGCGCATGCGCGCCGGCGGGAACGGCGAAACGCAGGATGCCGGGCTCGGCGGTCAACGTCGTCGGCGGCAGGAGCTGCGTGTTGGCGCCGCAATAGGCGAAGCCCAGGCGCAGCGCCGCGCCGAGGAAGCGCGCGCGATCCGCTGCCGTGTCCGCGACGAGGCGCAGCGCCGGCTCGACCGCCTCGTCGTCCGACATGCCGCCGTAGCGGGCATGGATCGTCAGCGCCAGGAAGGCGCGCTCGGCATGCGTGATGCCGGTGAACGGGCCGAGCAGGACCTGGCGGAACGCGAGGTCCGCGCGATAGTCAGGATGCGCGCGCCAGAAGGCGTCGCTCAGATGGCAAGCGGCCCGGCGCAGCCGCGCGTTGGCGTCCGACTCGCGCGGGAACAGGCCGGCGGTCCACTTCGACAGGTTCTCGCCGACGGAGCCGAAGCGGCTCTCCCGCGCGTCCATCTCGCGGCACAACGCGAGAAGCGGGTCCGACGCGGCGACGTCAGGCGGCAGCTGCGAGAACAGGAAGCCCTCGCGCAGTCCCTGGGCGGAAAACACGACCTCTTTCGCCGCGGTCGCCTCCAGCACGCAGTCGAGCACCAATGCGGCGATCGGCAGCACTTCGGCGCGGCGTCGCGACACGCCCTTCAGCGACGCCACCGAGGCCTTGCTCATGGCGGCGATCAAGCGCGCCAGGTTGCGCGCCTCGCCCGCGCTGATCGTGTATCCCTGGATGACCTGGAGCGGGTACCGGCTCTGCTGGATGTGGATCTTGGCCAGATTGCGCCATGCTCCTCCGACAGGGTAGAAGGCGCGCCCGCGAGCGGCATCCTTCAACCACGGGACCGAAGCGAGGTGCCGCTCGACCAGGGCGCGCAACTTCTCGCCGCGCCGTTGCGCCTCCTCGACGACCCGCAGCGGGCCGAGCGGCAGCGTCGCCATCATGTCCCGGTCGACGCCGGCTGCGTGCTCGGCGGCCCCGCTGCCCTGTTCCTGCGCAATGCCGGCGAGCCAAGGCACCGCGGGAAAGCGGCGCCCGACCAGGCTGCGAAGCTTCTCGCCCTGCCGCACGGCCTCGTCGACGATGTAGAGGCGGCGGCCGGGCGCGGGCCCAGGGGACTCGACCGCGCCTCGGGGCGCTGCGGCCCGCTCCAGGCGCACCAGCTCGATGCTGCCGCCGCCCAGGTCGGCCATGACGCCGTCGGCGTCCGGGATGCCGCTGAGGACGCC
>JAEULF010000453.1 GCA_016793965.1 Alphaproteobacteria bacterium
TGCCGGTACGGCCGTTGTCGAGCACGACGACATGGTACTCGCCGGGCCCGTCGAGATCGGCAGGCCTGCGCGGCCCCGTCGAGACCGTCGTGTAGACCGACATCTCCTGCCCCGTGGCCGAGCGCGCGAGCACGCGCAGGATGGTCGAGACGTCCTCCAGGGTCGGCACGACCTTCTCGATCGAGGCGATGACGATGTGGACCTTGGGCAGGGTCTGCGTCAGGTCGCCGTTGCCCTCGTTGGTGACGATGATCGAAGAGCCGGTCTCGGCGATCAGGAAGTTTGCGCCGGTGATGCCGACATCGGCTTCGAGGAAGCTCGACCGCAGCATGGTGCGCGCCTCGGCCAGCAGCGCCGTCGGCTCCTCCAGGCTGCGCGCGGACGGCAGCGCGGTGTGCGCGCTGCGGAACGCCGCCTCGACCTCGTCCTTGTTGACGTGGATCGCCGGCGCGATCACGTGCGAGGGCGGCTCCTTCCTGAGCTGGATGATGTACTCGCCGAGATCGGTCTCGACCGGCGTGATGCCGTGCGCCTCCAGGTGGTCGTTGATGGCGATCTCCTCGCCGACCATCGACTTGCCCTTGGTGACGGTCCTGGCGCCGACGCGCTGGCAGATCTCCAGGATGATGGCGCGCGCCTGGGCCGCATCCTCGGCCCAGTGGACGTGGCCGCCGTTCTCGCGGACCTTCGCTTCCCAGGCCTCCAGATAGAAGTCGAGATGGGCGAGCGTGTGGTCCTTGATCGCCTTGGCCGCATCGCGCAGGCGGTCGAACTCCGGCATGCGCGCGGCGGCCTTGGCGCGCTTGTCGATGAAGCCGACCTTCATCTTGCCGAGCGCGCGCTGCAGGCTGGCGTTCTTGATGGCGGCCGACGCGTTGTCCTTGAAGGTATGGCTGGTCGACTGCATGGCGCTCAGCCCTTCCGGCCGGGGCGCGCCGAGGCCCAGGGCGACACGCAGAGCGGCGGCGCCGCGTCGGGTCCCGTGAAGTCCTCGCCGGCCAGAACCTCGGCGACATGGCGCACCTTGATCGCGCTGCCGGCGCGCGACAGCTTGCCGGCCATGTTCATCAGGCAGCCGAGGTCGCCGGCCAGCAGCGTGTCGGCGCCGGTCGCCTGGACGTCCTTGATCTTGTCCTCGACCATGCGGTCGGAGATCGCGGGGTACTTGACGCAGAAGGTGCCGCCGAAGCCGCAGCAGACGTCGCGCGTGGCGGGCAGCTCCTTGACGCTCAGCCCCTCGACGCTGGCGAGCAGTGCCCGCGGCTGCGCGCGCACGCCGAGCTCGCGCAGGCCCGAGCAGCTGTCGTGATAGGCCGCGGTGCCGGCATAGCGCGCCTTGACTGCCTTGACGCCGGCGACATCGGTCAGGAACGAGACGAGCTCCCACATGCGCGCGGACAGGTCCTCCGCCTTGGCCTTCCATGCCGGATCGTCGGCGAACAGCTCGGCCAGGTGGGTCTTCAGCATCCCGCCGCAGGAGCCCGACGGCGCCACGACGTAGCTATAGCCGGCGAAAGCATCGATGACCTGCTTCGCCAGGTCGCGCGCCGTCGCGAAGTCGCCGGAGTTGAAGGCCGGCTGGCCGCAGCAGGTCTGCGCCGACGGCACCTCGACGCGATAGCCGGCGTCCTCCAGCAGCTTCACCGCGGCGAAGCCGACCGAAGGCCGGATCATGTCGACGAGGCAGGTGACGAAGAGCGCGACGGTTTTCGGGCCAGGCTGGGGTTCGGCCCCGGAAGCGGGGCGGCGCACATCGGGACGGGCGGCTTCTGGCATCTCGGGATCCAAGGGCGCGGGCCGGATCGCGGGGGCCGCACGCGAGCTGACGGTGACAGCGCTAAACTGCGTGCGCGGCCGCCGATTGTCCAGTCGCGCGCATCGCGCGCCGCGGGAGCAGGATGCCCTCAGCGCCTAACCAGCGCCACCAGATAGCAGCAGGTCTGCGGACCTGGATTCTCATAGGCGCAATCGGCCGGGGGGCCGAGCTGCAGGCAGTCGCCCGCCGCGAGCCGGTGCTCAACCACGCCCTCGCGGAACAGCAGCGTGCCCGCTTGCACCCAGATCTGCTGGTGCAGGAAAGCAAAGGCGCCGGCGGGGTAGGCGACGCGGGCACCCGGCGGCAGTTCGACGTCGACCAGCTCGAGCGGCGCGCCCGCCGGCGGCGATATTGCACGCCGCGAATAGCCGGTGGCCGGGTCGGTCCAGACGGCTTGGTCGCCGGCGCGGGCCAGGCGCGCACCTTGGCTCTCGGCGCGCGCCAGCAGGGTCGACAGCGTCAGGCCGAAAGCGGCGGAGAGCCGGCCGAGCAGAGCCGCGGTCGGGCTCGCCTCGCCCCGCTCCACCTTGCTGATCATGGCGCGCGACACGCCGGAGCGCTGCGCCAGCTCGGCAATGGCCCAGCCGCGCGACTCCCGTTCGAGCTTGAGCCTGGTGGCCAGGTCGCGATCGACGCCTGTCATCATAGTAGACATTCGATCACTTTCATGGAATCCTGGCAAGGCTGATCCAGCCACCTCCTGGGGGACATGGCCGTGCTGATCCGCGATGCCGCAGAAGCCGACGTTTCGGGAATCCTGGCCATCACCAATGACGTCATCGCAACCTCCACGGCCATCTACACGGAATCGCCGGCCACGCTCGAGGACCGCAGGACGTGGCTCAAGGGACGCCAGGATCTCGGCTACCCGGTGATCGTCGCGGCGGACGAGACCGGCGCGGTCGCCGGCTTCGCCTCCTTCGGCGATTTCCGCGCCTGGCCAGGCTACCGCTACTCGGTCGAGCATTCCGTGCATGTGCGCGCAGACCGGCGCGGCCAGGGCATCGGCAGCCGGCTGGTCTCCGCCCTGCTGCCGCGCGCCGCGGCGCTGGGCAAGCACGTGATCATCGCCGGAATCGACGCGGCGAACGCGCCGTCGATCCGCATGCACGAGCGGCTCGGCTTCGAGCGCGTCGCGCAGTTCCGCGAGGTCGGCCGCAAGTTCGGCCGCTGGCTCGACCTGGCGTTCCTGCAGCGTATGATCGACGCGCCAGGCGCGCGGCGGGCGTAGCGGCGGGTCACCGGACGTTCCGCGGCTTGAAGCGCAAGCGGCCCTCGGCAAGAGTGCGTCATCCTGATCGCCGCGGAGATCCTTCAGTGCAGCACAAGATCGCCCTCGGGCCGTCCTATGCGATCCTCGCCGTCGGCTTGGCGGAAGGCGAGGAGATCCGCTGCGAGACCGGCGCCATGGTGTCCATGAGCGGCACCCTGGCGCTGGGCGCGCGCATGAACGCCGGCGGCGCCGCCGGCGAGGACAAGGGCGTCTTCGGCCGCATCGGGCGCGCTGTGAAGAGCGTGCTGGCCGGCGAGGACTTCTTCATCTCGACCATCAAGGCCGAGCGCGGCGCCGGCGAGGCGATCCTGGCGCCGAGCATTCCCGGCGACATCGGCGAGCTCGCCCTCGACGGCGAGACGGTGTTCCTGGCATCGGGCGCCTATCTCGCGAGCGTGCCGGCGATCGACGTGACCGGGAGCTGGGGCGGGGTCAAGTCCTGGATATCCGGCCCCGGACTGATCCTGCTCAAGGCTTCGGGGACCGGGCCGCTGTGGATGACGAGCTTCGGCGCGCTCTACAAGCGCGAGCTCAAGGCCGGCCAGACGCTGATCGTCGACACCGGCCACATCGTCGCGTTCGACGACGGCATGCCCTATGAGCTGCGCCTGGCCGCAGATACGGGCGGCGGCGGCTTCTTCCGGCGCAGCTTCACCAGCGCAGTCTCCGGCGAGGGCTTCGTCTGCGAGTTCACCGGGCCCGGGCGGATCTGGATCCAGACGCGCAACCCCGCCGCTTTCGTGTCCTGGCTGGCGCCGCAGATGCCGGCCGGCTCGTCAGGCGCGCGCAGCAATGCCGCCGCGCGCAGCGGCGCCGCGGAGGAGGACAGCGGCTCCGACGGGGACGCTGATTCGGGCGGCGATTCGGGTGGCGATTCGGGCGGTGGCGACGGCGGCAAATAAGGTCGACCGCGGCGTCAGGACAGCGAGGCGACTCGCTGGGCGAGCGTGCGCGGAAGCAGCAGGAAATAGGCACCGCGCGACTTCATCCGACCGGCAAAAGCTCCCGCCTGCGGGCCGGCTCCCCAGAAGAAATCGCCGCGCACCGCGCCCTTGATGGCGCCGCCGGTGTCCTGCGCCACCATCAGCCTTTGGATGCGATCGGCAGGGCCGGGCTGGTAGGGCGAGCCGGCGAACTCCAGGTCGACCCACAGCGGCAGACCGAGCGGGACGAAGCGCCTGTCGACCGCGAGACTGCGGCCCGGCGTCAGCGGCGCTCCTTGTGTGCCCAGCGGTCCCTCGCCCTCGCGCGGCTCGAAGAAGACATAGGAGCGGTTCGCCGCGAATAGCTCTGCCGCCTTCGCCGGGTTGCGGCGCACCCAAGTCTGGATCGACTGCATGGACGCCTGGTCGAGGGTCAGCTCGCCGCGGCGGACGAGCTCGCGGCCGATCGAAGTGTACTCGAAGCCGTTCTGGCCGGAGTACCCGACGCGCAGCACGCGTCCGTCGTCGAGCTGGATGCGGCCGGACCCCTGGACGTGCAGGAAGAACGCCTCGGTGCCGTCCTCGACGAAGGCGATCTCGAGCCCGCGTCCGAGCAGCGCGCCGCCGTCGATGGCCCCGCGATCGGCATAGGGGACGAGCTTCGAGCCTTCGACCCGGCCGGCAACCCGCTGGCCCTTCAGGCTCTCGCGGAACTGGCCGAGATCGACCTCCACCAGATCGGCCGGCCGGCGGTAGAGCGGCACGCTGCAGCCGGTGCGCGGCCGAAGGCAACCCTTGAGGATCGGCTCGTAGTATCCGGTGAAGAGCCCGGTGGCGTCGCCGTTCGCGGTCGCCAGATAGGGGGCGAAGTAGGTCTCGAAGAAGCGGCGCGCTGCGACCGGGTCCTGCGGCACGGTGCGCGCCGCGAGGCAGGGCTCGCGGAAGTCGCCGACGGTCCCGGGAACATCGCCGCCGATCGGCCGGTCGGGAGGCTGCGGCAACAGGCGCTCGCAGGAGCGCATGAAGGCGACAAGCGCCTCGGATTGGTTGTCCTGGCTCCAGCCCGGCACGAGCTGGAAGCTCACCGGCCTGAGCTGCAGCTTCGCCTCGGCCGAGGGCACGGGCGGCGGCTTCTGGCCCTCGCCGCAGCCCGCCACGAGCGCGACCATGGCCAGTGCGACGAGGTGCGCTTGCTTCAGCGCCAAGCGGAACGCCCGGTTCGACGCTCTGCTGGTCTGCCGGCCGGTCGGTTGGCTCGATGGCTGGCTTGACGGTTGGCGCATGGCGAACCCTCGCGACAGGCCTCGGCCGTCGCGGCCGAAGCGCCACCCTGCCATCTATGGTTAATCGGTGAAGACAGCGTTAACGGCGCTCGTACCGGGAGGAGCCCGTCAATCCGGGCTGTCGGTCTTGACCAGCAGCCAGTTCGGATCGCTCGACCGCGCCGTGCGCGCGAAGGTCCAGATGTCCGTGATCTCGATCGCCTTCGTGGAGTCGCCGTCGATGATCGCGCCGGCCTTGTCGCGCGTCACGTTGATCTGCTCGGTCACGAACTTGACCGTCACGTAGGCGGTCCGGCCCTGCAGGCTGGCATCGACGATGTCCACGCCGCGCACCGCGACGATCGTCGTCTCATGCGTCTCGCCGCGCTCGCGCCGCTCCTCGATCGCCGCCATGAAGCTATCGAACATCTCCTTGTTCAGGAGCGCGCGCAGCGTCTTGGAATCGCCTTGGGCGTAAGCAGCCACAACGGCCTCGAACGCCGATCCCGCGCCCTCGAGGAAGCCGTCGGGATCGAAGCTCGGGTCGGCCGCCTTGATGCGCGCGATGCCGCCATGAAGGTCCGTGGCCGCGCCAGGTACCGGCGCCTCGATGGCGTCCTCCCGCGCTTCGACCCGGTCCTCGGCGCGCTCTCCCGGCCGCTGCCGCTCCGGCATCGTCACGACATTGTCGCGCGTAGCCTCGCTCGGCGGCGGCGCGAAAGGCTCGCGCTGGCGCGGGGGCGGCTCATGCCCGGTGCGCTTGCCCAGCACGCTGCGCAGCCGGTAGACGAGCACGGCCGCGACGACGGCAAAGAAGATGATATCGAAGAAGCCGCTGTCGCCCATCGTCCGGGCCCCCTCGCCCATCGTCACTTCGCGCTGGCTTCAACCGACCGAACCTTGCGGCCCCCCGACCAAGTCGATCGCGGGCCGCACTGGACCAGGCAGCGGCCGTAGGTTAAGAACCCCGCGCTTCGCTCGATCGGGCGCGCCTTGCGGTCGCCGCCCCCGACCGCCATTTCAGATGGCCTGGCCGCGCGACGGGACCCCGTATCTCCAGGCTAAATAAGCGGTTGGGCGCGAAAGGGCAAGATCGGCGGATTCCTCATGGCACGCATCGCAGGCTTTGCATTGATCCTGGCGGCGTTGATGGAGGTCGCGACCTTGGTGCTGGTCGGGTCGCGGATCGGCGTCGGCTGGACGATCCTCCTCGTCCTCGCCGGCTTCGTCGCCGGCGCCCTGGTGATCCGCAGCACCGGCCTCA
>JAEULF010000475.1 GCA_016793965.1 Alphaproteobacteria bacterium
AGCGTCCCATGACCTCACGGGGAGCCGACCGAACCACGATCGCGCAGCTTCGGTTCGAAGCTGCGGTCGCGGTCTATCGGTGCGCAGGCGAGCTGCGCCGCATCGCCCAGCAGATGCCGGCCGAGGCCGGGCACGTTGCATCGGCCTCGCGCCTGTTGCGGGGCTTGGCGCAGTCGCTGGCCGACGGCACGTCGCCGACCGCGGATGTGCGCAAGCGATAGGGTTTGGCTGCCGGGTTCGCGCTGCAGGAGCAATGCCGCGATCTTGCTCGGCGCCGCGCGGCGCATACAGGGCGCGTGGCGCAGCGAGAGCGAGCATGCTAGTCCTCGCGGCGCCCGCTTCCCCACGCGCGCGGGCCGCGACGCAACGGGCGCCGGCACCCCCATGGACCATGCGAGCTACAGCGACGAGTACCTGCGCGCGATCCTCCAGCGCGTCAAGTGCTTCGCCATGGTGGGCGCCAGCACGGACTGGAACAAGCCCAGCTACTTCGCCATGAAGTACCTGCAGAAGAAGGGCTACCGGGTGATCCCGGTGAACCCCAAGGCCGCGGAGGCCGGCGAGGAGATCCTGGGCGAGCGCGCCTATCCCGATCTGAAGAGCGTTCCCGGGCGCTTCGACATGGTGGATGTGTTCCGCAACTCGGCGGCGGCCGGGCCGATCACCGACGAGGCGATCGCGCTGGCACCGGAGAAGGGCATCGGCGTCGTCTGGATGCAGCTGGGCGTGAGCAACCCGGAGGCTGCGGCGCGCGCCGAGGCCGCAGGGCTCCAGGTCGTGATGAACCGCTGCCCGAAGATCGAGTACGGCAGGCTGTTCGGCGAGCTCTCCTGGGGCGGCTTCAACTCCGGCATCATTTCGTCCAAGCGCCGACCCGTGCGCCGGCCGGTCGCAGGCGGCAACGACGCGTGAGCGCTGTCGCCAGCTGTTGCCTGCCCTGGCGCTCTCGGCTATCGTCCGCCTGTTTTCCAGCTGTCAAATGTGGGTAATATATATCCACAATAAGGGAGTGTAATACATGGCCGCCACGCCCGGTTTCGAGACCCGCGCCGTCCATGCCGGCGCCTCGCCTGACCCGACCACGGGTGCGCGCCAGACGCCGATCTTCCAGACCACGTCCTACGTGTTCGACGACGTCGACCACGCGGCCTCCCTCTTCAACCTGCAGACCTTCGGCTACATCTACTCGCGCCTGACCAACCCGACGGTCGCCGTGCTCGAGGAGCGCGTCGCGGCGCTCGAGGGCGGGCGCGGCGGCACGGCGACGGCCTCGGGCCACGCCGCGCAAATCCTCGCCCTTTTCCCGCTGATGGAGCCGGGCGCCGACTTCGTCGCCGCGACCAAGCTCTACGGCGGCTCGATCACCCAGTTCGGCCGCACCTTCAAGAAGTTCGACTGGCGCTGCACCTTCGCCGATTTCGACGACCCTGAGGCCGTCAGGAAGGCGATCGGGCCGAAGACCAAGGCCGTGTTCTGCGAGAGCCTGGCCAATCCGGGCGGCGTCGTGCACGACCTCCAGCGCATCGCCGAGATAGCGCATGGCGCCGGCATCCCGCTGATCGTCGACAACACCATGGCGACGCCCTACCTGATGCAGCCGATCGCGCATGGCGCCGATCTGGTCGTGCACTCGACGACCAAATTCCTGTCCGGCCACGGCCATGCGGTCGGCGGCATGGTGGTCGACTCGGGCAAGTTCGACTGGACCAAGAGCGGCAAGTTCCCGACGCTCTCCGAGCCCGAGCCCGCCTATCACGGGCTGAAGTTCGCGGAGACCTTCGGCGACCTCGCCTTCACCGTGCACGGCCACGCCGTCGGCCTGCGCGACCTGGGCGCCTGCCAATCGCCGATGAACGCCTTCCTGACGCTGGCCGGCATCGAGACCCTGGCCCTGCGCATGGACAGGCACTGCGCCAACGCTCTGGCCGTCGCGCAGTTCCTGGAGAAGCACCCGGCCGTGTCCTGGGTCTCCTATGCCGGGCTGCCGTCGAGCAAGTACGCGGCACTGGCCAAGCGCTACCTGCCGAAGGGCGCAGGCGCCGTCTTCACCTTCGGCGTCAAGGGCGGCTACGAGGCCGGCGTCAGGCTGGTCGAGAGCGTGCAGCTCCTCAGCCACCTCGCCAATATCGGCGACACCCGCTCGCTCGTCATCCATCCGGCATCGACGACGCACCGCCAGCTGACGCCCGAGCAGCTCAAGGCTGCCGGCGCCGGTCCCGACGTCGTGCGCATCTCGGTCGGCATCGAGACGGTCGCCGACATCATCGCCGACCTCGACCAGGCGCTCGCGAAATCGGTGAAGAAGGCGGCATAGCGCCGGCAAAGCCGGCGATGCAGGCCTTCGCCTGGTACGCGCTCGCGGCGGCAGCCGAGATCGCCGGCTGTTTCGCCGCCTGGGCATGGCTGCGGCTCGATCGCAGCCCGCTCTGGCTGATCCCCGGCGCAGCGGCGCTGGCGCTGTTCGCCTGGGCGCTGACGCGGATCGACGCGCCCTTCGCCGGCCGCGCTTACGCCGCCTATGGCGGCATCTACATCGCCGCTTCGCTCGCCTGGCTCTGGGCCGTGGAGGGGCAGGCGCCCGATCGCTGGGACATCGGCGGCGCCGCGCTCAGCCTGGCCGGCGCCGCGGTGATCCTGTGGGGACCGCGCGCTGCCTGAGCGATCATCGCCTGGCGCAGGAGCGGCGGCGATTGCGGGCGTTGCGCCGTCGGACCCGCGCGCCTATAGTCCCGCCGCCTCAGAACAGGGCTTGGCCCTGAGGTCCGGAGCGTGGCGCAGCCTGGTAGCGCATTAGACTGGGGGTCTAAGGGTCGCAGGTTCAAATCCTGTCGCTCCGACCATCTCTCCCACCGACAGCAGCCTCGGCGGCGGCATGGACGCAGCACAGCCGCTCTGGTTGATCGGCGCCAGCGGGCAGGTCGGGCGGTTCGTCGCCGAGCGCCTGGCGACCGCCGGTCGCCCGTTCCGCGCGGTCACCGGGTCCACGCCGGCGCCGCCGGGAAGCCGCGCTGCTGCGTGGCTGGTCGGCGACGCGGCGGACATGACCGAGCGATTCGCTGCTACCCGCGCCGAGGCGGCGATCCTGACGCTCGGCCTGTGGACCGTGCCGCCGCTGCTGGCGCCACTTGCGGCCGGCGGCGTCCGGCGCATCGTCGCCGTCGGTTCGATGGCGCGCCATTACCGGCCGGGATACTCCGCAGCGACCGATCGCTTGCGCACCCAGCTGATCGAGGCCGTGGCCCGGATCGAGACCCAGGCGCGCGATCTCGGCCTGGCGGTCGCGATCATGCAGCCGACGGAGATCTACGGCGGCGGGCGGCGGAGCGCGATCGCGCAAGCGGCGCGCCTGATCCGTCGCTGGGGCGTCTTCCCCGTCGCCAGGCGCGCCGAGGGGCTGCGCCAGCCGGTGCATGCCGACGACATCGCCGCGACGTCGATCGCCGCCGTCGACCGCGTCGCGCCGGGCGTGCGCTCCTATCCGCTGGGCGGCAGCGAGCGGCTCGCCTTCTCCGAAATGATCGGCCGGATCTTCGACGCGCTCGGCAGGCCCCGCCGGCTGGCCCGCCTGCCGGCACCGGTGCTGGCAGCGGCGACGGCCTGCTTGCGCCTGGGCGACCCTGGCGGGGTCCGACGCCAAGCCGACGATCTGACAGCCGACAATGCGGCTGCGGCAGCGGCGTTCGGCCACGCGCCGTGTGCCTTCTTGCCCGCGGGCGCGGGCGATCTCGGGCTGGACTGAACGGCGGTCGCGGGCGGGGTCAGGCCGCGCCGCTCGGCTCGTCCTCGTCGGGCGCGGCGGCGGCCAGTTTGCGACCGGCGACCGTCAGCTTGCAGACCAGCCAGTCCGGCTTGAGCGGATTGGCGAACCACGGCTCCGCCCAGCCGCGGGCCAGGCAGTCGCGCACCATGTCCTCGCTCACCCGTTGACCGTCGCGATCGAACAACGGCAGCTTGCCGCCAGGCTGGTTGAGCCCGCGGCGCAGCCAGGCCAGCGCCTCTCCTGACGGCCCGTCGGACAGGACGTCCGGGCGAGATGCCGCCGCCCCGCGCCGCGCTTTCGCCGGCGTCTTGCCCGCCGGTTTGGCGAGCGCGCCGCCCGGCAGCTTCGAGGTCTTCCGATGGGCCATCGCTTTGTCTACGTCACCGTGCCGACCCTGGAGCTCGCGCGCAGCATGAGCCGCGCCCTCATCGAGGAGCGTCTGGCGGCCTGCGTCAACATCCTTCCGGGGATGCAGTCGATCTACCGCTGGAACGGCGCGATAGAAGAGGCGACGGAAGTCGTCCTGATCCTGAAGACGCAGGCGGGCCTGCTCGATCTCCTGACGGATCGGGTCCGGGCGCTTCACCCCTACACGTGCCCCTGCGTCGCGGCGCTGCAGGTCGAGCCCGGGAATCCGGACTACTTCGCCTGGCTGACGGCGGAGACCGCCCGCCCGCCCGGCGCCGGTTGAACCCGCGGCGGCCGGCGCGTCGCCGGCGAGCACATCCTCCACCAGCCGCGGCGCGCTCTGGCGCGAGCGCTGGCGCGCCCGCGCCATGACCTTCTCGCGGAAGCGCGCATAGGGGACGACGACCGGACCGCCGGGACCGCCGGCGACGGCAGCGGGGCTGGTTCCCATGCCCGGCCGCAGCTGCGCCGCGCCTCGCGACAGGGAGGACCGCTCCGGCGCGGCTTCCGCGGAAGTCCCCAGGGACCACGTCTCGTCCTTGCGCTCCGCCATGCCCGCCCATCCTCGCCCGCCGACGCAGGACGCGATCGGCCGATTCGGCACCGATTCTGGCCGCGAGTTGCGAATAACAGGTGAACGTCCGCAGGCCTGGCCGGCTCGTGCGGCATTGGCGCCCGGGCCGGCGCTGCCGCACAGTGGTCCATCGAGAAAGCCGGGCCAGCTCGTCGGCCCGCCGCACCGGAGCCGCGCCCATGGCCGACGCTGCCGCCCCGCCGACCGCCGCCCAGCCGACCGCAGCCACCATGGGCGACGCCCGCTCGGCGCGCTTGTCTCTCGCCTTTTCCTGCGTCGGGCACTTCTTCTCGCATTTCCTGCCGACGCTCTACTTCACCGCCGTGCTGTCGCTCGGGCCGAGCTTCCCGACCCTGTCGCATGGCGACCTCGTGGCGCTCGCGACGCTCGGCACCGTGCTCTACGGGGCGCTCGCCGTCCCGGCCGGCTGGCTCGGCGACCGCTGGTCCGGCATCGGCATGATGGTCATCTACTTCCTCGGC
>JAEULF010000002.1 GCA_016793965.1 Alphaproteobacteria bacterium
ATCCGCGTCACGCTGGTGCTCGAGCACCTGGCGCCGCGCTGGCGCCACGTCGCCGAGCTGTGGTGCCATGTCGCCGGCACGGCGCTCTCCGGCGTCTTCGCCTGGTTCGCCTGGAAGATGGTGATCTGGGCCTTCACGACCAACGACGTGTCGACCGAGGAGGACCGCTGGCCGCTCTGGATCCCGCAGAGCGTCATGGCGATCGGCGTCAGCGTCCTCTGCGTCGCCTTCGCGGACGAGCTCGTCCAGGTCCTGCGCGGCCGCGCTCCCGCCAAGGCCGACGAGCTGAGCCGGACGGAGTAGGGCGCATGGAACCGCTGCTCGTCGCCGGCTGCCTCATCGTCCTGCTCTTCGTGATCATGGGGTCCGGGGTCTGGATCGGCCTGTCGCTGCTCGGCGTCGGCTGGCTCGCCATGGACCTGTTCACCCGCCGCCCGGTGGGGGACGCCATGGTGACGACGATCTGGACGGCGTCCTCGTCCTGGACGCTGACCGCGCTCCCGATGTTCATCTGGATGGGCGAGATCCTTTTCCGGTCGAAGCTGTCGGAGAGCATGTTCCGCGGCCTGGCCCCGTGGATGACGCGCATCCCCGGCCGGCTGCTGCACACCAACGTCATCGGCTGCACGATCTTCGCCGCGGTCAGCGGCTCTTCTGCCGCGACCTGCGCCACCATCGGCAAGATGACGATCCCGGAGCTGCGCGGGCGGGGATACCCGGAGCACCTGATCGTCGGCAGCCTGGCCGGCTCGGGCACGCTCGGGCTGCTCATCCCGCCATCGCTCATCATGATCGTCTATGCCGTCGCGGCCAACGTCTCGATCGCCAAGCTGTTCGCCGCCGGCTTCATCCCCGGCTTCCTGGTGGCCGGGCTGTTCGCGGCCTATGTGGCCCTCTGGTCGCTGCTGCACCCGCAGGCGATCCCGCGCGAGGACAAGCAGCTGTCGCTGGGCGCCAAGATCCATGAGTCGCGCCACCTGCTGCCCGCGGTGTTCCTGATCCTGATGGTGCTGGGCTCGATCTATGCCGGCATCGCGACGGCGACGGAGGCGGCGGCGCTCGGCGTCGCCGGCGCCCTGATCCTCTCGGCCGTGCAGGGCTCTCTCACCAGGGCGACCTTCAAGCAAGCGCTGCTCGGCGCGACGCGGCTCTCCTGCATGATCGCGCTGATCCTGGCCGGCGCCTCCTTCCTGACGCTCGCCATGGGGTTCACGGGCCTGCCCCGCGCCCTGGCGCAATGGATCGACGCGCAGGACCTTTCGCCCTATCTCCTGATCGTGGTGCTCACCGTCTTCTACATCGTGCTGGGCTGCTTCCTCGACGGCATCTCCATGGTGGTGCTGACCATGGCCGTGGTGCTGCCGACCATCGAGGCGGCGCAGTTCGACCTGATCTGGTTCGGCATCTTCATCGTGATCGTCGTCGAGATGGCCCAGATCACGCCGCCGGTGGGCTTCAACCTGTTCGTCCTGCAGGGCATGACCGGGCACCAGATGCCGACCATCGCGCGCGCGGCGCTCCCCTTCTTCCTCCTGCTGTGCCTGGCCGTCGCGCTGATCACGGTGTTCCCGGAGATCGTCAGTTTCCTGCCGCGCCTGATGGTGGGAAAATGACGCCGACGCGCCATCGAGGAGCCGCCCATGGGTGACAGCTGCCGCTTTGCCGTCGCCGTGCACATGCTGACGATCCTGGCGGAGGTCCCGGATCGCCCGTGCACCTCCGGCGAGATGGCGCAGAGCGTCAACACCAACCCGGTGGTGCTGCGGCGCGTGATGTCGGCGCTGCACGAGGCCGGCCTGATCGAGACGCGGCCCGGCGTCGGCGGCGGCGCCCGGCTGGCGCGGCCGACCGGCGCGATCACGCTGGACGACGTCTACTGCGCCGTCGAGGACGACGGCATGATCGCCGTCCACAAGGACCCCAACCGGGACTGCGTGATCGGCGCGGCGATCGTCGACGTTCTCGGCACGGCCATCAAGCGGGCCGAGACGGCCATGCACGAATCCCTGCGGACGATGACCCTGGCCGACGTCGTGGCATCCGTGCGCAAGGCCAGGCCGAAGGTGGCTTGACGTCGCCCGCTGCCCCTTGAAATTAGAAACAGGCAATGTAGCTGATTGGGCGAGCCTCGGTGTCCTGGCCGAGCGCGATCTCCAACAGCACGGAGCCTCTCCATGACTTCCCTCACCGGCAAGGCCGCCCTCGTCACCGGCGGCTCGCGCGGCATCGGCGCCGCGATCGCCACGGCGCTCGCCCGCCAGGGCGCTGCCGTGGCCCTGAACTACGCGAGCAACCGCAACGCTGCGGACGACGTCGTGAAGGCGATCGCCGCGGCCGGCGGCAAGGCGATCGCGCTGCAGGCCGACGCGGCCGATCCGGCCAACCTTCCCCGGCTCTTCGACGCCGCGACGAAGGCGCACGGCCGGCTCGACATCCTGGTGGCGAACGCCGGCACGTTCGAGATGCAGCCGATCGAGGCGATCGACCTCGCCCATGTCGACCGCCAGCTCGCGCTCAACGTGAAGGGGCCGATCTTCGCCGCGCAGCAGGCGGCAAAGCGCATGACCGCCGGCGGGCGCATCGTCGTCGTCAGCTCGATCGCCGCCGAAGGCATGGCGGGCGCCAGCGTCTATGCCGCGACCAAGGGTGCGGTCGAGGCGCTCGTGCGCAGCCTCGCCCAGGAGCTGGGCCCGCGCGGCATCACCGTGAACGCGGTGGCGCCGGGCCCGATCGAGACCGACATGCTCGCGGGCGCACCGGCCGAGTTCAAGGAAGCGATGCGCGCGCGCACGCCGCTCGGGCGCCTCGGACGGCCCGCCGACATTGCCGAGATCGTCGCCTGGCTGGCATCCGATTCCGCCGGATGGGTCACCGGGCAGGTGATCGGGGCAGGCGGCGGCTTCCGCATGTGACCGATGGCGCCGGCCGGGCTCTCGCCTTGAGCCCGGCCGACGCGTTCGCGCATGCCGAGGCGGCAGTTCGTGGCGGCGCCGCGCGACGTCGCCTCACTCCCAATAGCGGCGCAGCCCCTCGGGGTCGGCGAGCATGCGCAGGACGGTGTCCCAGTCGCCCGGCAGGTCCTTGCGCGCGACCGTCAGTCGCTTGAGCTCCACCGTCGCCAGCGCCGGAACGCTCTTGGCAATGGCCTCGCTGTGCACGGCCGACCGCACGAACGCCGCCCGCGCCTCGTCGCTGGCCCAGACGCTCATCGTCCAGCCCTGGTTGCCGAACAGCTCGCGCCGCGCGGCGTAGCCGAGCAGTCCGGCGTGCGTGTCCATGCTCGACAGCACGCGGCGGGTCTGCCGGTCGAACTCGTCGCGCCGCGCGGCGTCGACCACCACCCGCGTGAGCACCAGGACGACGGATTCGCCGGCAGAGCCGTCCGCTGGCGGTGCCAGGCGCGGCACGGGCATTCCGATGGAGCAGGCGCCGAGCAGCATCGCCAGCGCCGAGACCAGCGCCCCCGTCGGGCGCCGGGCAAGGGCGCGCGCCGCATCGGGCTTGGGGGGATTCGGGGGCCTTGGGGTCATCGGCGGCGCATTCCTTCGTCTGGCCGACATGCGGCGAGGCCGTCG